>JABUFB010000013.1 GCA_013314775.1 Armatimonadota bacterium
TGCCCTCTTCACTGAGCGCCAGACACTTCGTGATCGCCGACGTCAGCGTGGTCTTCCCGTGGTCGACGTGACCGATGGTCCCCACGTTCACATGCGGCTTTGTTCGCTCGAACTTCTCCCTGGCCATTTCCTGGTTTACCTCCCGGTTCCGCAGATCGTTTTCGGGCGGAACCTGAGCTTTCGTCTTTCTTCTGTCTTCTGCGGCCCTGACGTGCTTACGCCCTTGCGCTAGACGCGCCCCAGGACCGCGTCAGGGTCGGGAACCGGCTCGTACGAGTGCGGCTCCATGGTGTACGTCGCCCTGCCCTGCGACTGCGACCGCAGGGATGTGGAATACCCGAACATCTGTGCAAGTGGCACGCGGGCCACAATCGTCTGGGTGTCGCCGGCGCCAATGGTCATCCGCTCGATCTCGGCGCGCTTCGAGTTCAGATCATTGACCACGTCGCCCATGTATTGCTCAGGCGTGATGATCTCGGCGAGCATAATCGGCTCAAGCAGCGTCGGCTGGGCCTTCAGATAAGCTTCCCGGAACGCCATTCCCGCCGCCACTCGGAACGCCAACTCACTGGAGTCAACCTCATGGTAAGAGCCGCCCAGGAGCGTGGCCTTGATACGCGTTACGGGATATCCCGCCAGCGGCCCGCTCTCCATGGCTTCCCGCAACCCCGCCTCCACTGCCGGGATAAACTCCGCCGGAATCAACCCGCCCTTGATAGCGTTCACAAACTCGAACTCCGTCTCGGGACCGGTGGGCTCAAGTTTCAAGATCACGTGGCCGAACTGTCCGCGGCCGCCGGTCTGGCGTACGAACCGCGCCTCACCCTCAGCGGCCCGAGTGATGGTCTCCTTGTACGCCACCTGCTGCTTGCCCACGTTGACCTCAACGCCGAACTCACGGCGAAGCCGGTCAACAATGATCTCAAGGTGCAGTTCGCCCATGCCGGAGATGATCTGCTGACCCGTGTCGCGATCCGTCCGGACGGCGAAGGTCGGGTCCTCCGCCACAAGCCGGCTCAGGGCGTCGGCAAGACGCTCCTCATCCGCCCGCGTCTTGGCCTCTATTGCCAACGAGATCACGGGCTCCGGGAAGCTTATGGCCTCCAGCGCAATGGGCGCATGCAGGGCGCTCAGGGTATCCCCCGTCACCGGCTGGGTCAGCCCAACCAGCGCCACGATATCGCCGGTTTCTGCTCTGTCAAGATCCTCGCGCCGGTTCGCGTGCATCCGCAATAGCCGCGAAAGTCGTTCCTTGCGGCCGGTGCGGGAGTTCAAAACACTGTCGCCCTTGTTCACGTGGCCGCTATACACTCGCATGTATGCAAGCTGGCCCACAAAAGCGTCGCTGACGACTTTGAAAACGTATCCGCAGAACGGCTCTTCCGGGCTGGGCTTGCGCTCCACGGGTTCTCCGCTCTTCGGGTGTACCCCGTGGATCGCAGGCGTCTCCACTGGGCAGGGCAGGTATTCGCAGATTGCGTCGAGCAGGAGCTGCACGCCCTTGTTTTTCAGGGCCGTCCCGGTCACGACCGGGACCATCTTCCCCTCGACTGTGAGCTTCCGGATCGCCTGGCGAATCCTGTCCGCAGTGGGCTCGTCGCCCTCCAGGTACATGTTTTCAAGTTCCGGGTCTGCCTCGGCGAGAGCTACGATCAGGTGTTCGCGGAACGTTGCGACCCGCTGGAGCATGTTCGCCGGAACGTCGAACTCCTCGATCGTCTCGCCGTGCTCTCCAACCCACCGGTATGCGCGCTGCTCGATAAGGTCAATGACACCCTCGAACTTGTCCTCGGAGCCGATCGGTAGCTGCACCGCGATCACATGGGCTCCCAGCCGCTGCCGCATCTGATGCAGCACATCATGGAAATCCGCGCCGACCCGGTCCATCTTGTTCACGAAGACGATGCGCGGAACCGAATACTTATTGGCCTGTCGCCATACCGTCTCAGACTGGGGCTGGACCCCTCCCACCGCGCACATGACCATGACCATCCCGTCCAGCACACGCAGGGACCGCTCAACCTCAGCGGTGAAATCGACGTGGCCGGGGGTATCGATGATGTTGATGCGGTGGTTCTTCCACTCACAAGTCGTGGCGGCGCTGGTGATTGTGATGCCGCGCTCCATCTCCTGCGGCATCCAATCCATGGTGGCATCGCCGTCGTCCACCTCACCCATCCGGTGCACCCGACCTGTGTAGTACAGGATGCGCTCGGTGGTGGTGGTCTTCCCCGCGTCGATGTGCGCGGCGATACCAATGTTTCTGACTTTCTCCAGCGGCAAGTTCGCCACGTAAGACCCCAATCCGTAGTGCGTTCAGGTGATACCTATGCCAAAGTGCGGAGCACAACAGCAACGGTCTACCAGCGATAGTGCGAATACGCCTTGTTTGCCTCGGCCATGCGCTGCATGTCCTCGCGCCGTTTCATCGTCGCGCCCTCGCGGTTCGCGGCGTCCATGATTTCGTTGGCCAGACGGTCGCGCATGGTGCGCTCGTGGCGTTCCCGCGCGGCACGCAGCAGCCAGCGGACGGCCAGCGTCATCTGGCGGCGCGGCGAAACCTCAACCGGGACCTGGTAGGTAGCTCCACCCACGCGCCGCGGCCGCACCTCGACAATCGGTGTCACGTTCTTCATGGCGCGGGCCAGGACGTCCAACGGGTTCTGGCCGGTCTTGTCAGCGATCACCTGCAGGGCGCCGTAAAAGATGCGCTCGGCTGTAACTTTCTTGCCGCCCTTCATCAGCTTGTTGATGATCTGCTGCGCGGTCCGGCTGCCGAACACCGCATCCGGGACTACGTCGCGCTTCGGAGCCGCTCCCCGTCGTGGCATGCACAAGCACCTTCCCTTGGCAACAACTTCCGATATCCTCGGTCAATATGCGGCGAAAACGGGCCCCAGCATCGCGAGCTCGGGGCCCGGAGTACTCTCTTGCGCGTGGCGCCTATGGCTTCTTCGCGCCGTACTTCGACCGGGCCTTCTTCCGCCCGTCAACGCCAGAAGCATCCAGTGTGCCGCGGATCACGTGGTACTTCACCGAGTTCAGGTCCTTCACGCGGCCGCCGCGAATGAGCACGATGGAGTGCTCCGCGAGGTTGTGACCCTCGCCCGGGATGTACGCGGTGACTTCCTGGCGATTGAAGAGACGCACACGAGCGCACTTGCGCATGGCGGAGTTCGGCTTCTTCGGCGTCTGCGCCCACACGCGGGTGCAAACGCCGCGGCGCTGCGGAGCGCCCTCAACCCACTTGGACTTCCGCTTCTCCGCATTCCACACGACCTTGAAGGCCGGCGTGCTCATCTTGCGCTCTTTCTTCTTGCGGCCCTTCCGCACCAGCTGACTGATCGTCGGCACACACGTCACTCCTCAATTACGCAATCGGTTGTGTCGCCAGTCCTGCGCGCTGCCGGAAAAGCAAAGCCCCTCGATAATGCAATGAGGGGCTTGGCAGGCTAGCTCTCATGCGAAGCAACACACGCCTCCGGCGAGGCGTTGCGGACTCATCAGACCCTTTCGGCCCATCGAGTCAGATCCGCGAACGGCTTTCGCAATAAGCGGCCAAACACAGCCCCGATATCTACCAGATCGCACTCTCAGCACGCTAGTTCGCTGCAATCCGCGCCATCCTGGCGCTTGGCCTGGAAGCAACGCTTGTCGTGCATGGCGAAGAGCATTGAGTATAGTCAGGGATTCCGCTGCTGTCAAGCTCAAAGGGGGCCGATTTTGCCGATTCGGCCCCCTTTTTCTTCAGAAAAGCCCCGCCGGTCACGTCCTCGCCCCTACTCGCCCCAATGTTGGCTCAGACCCCTCCCACACGCGTGTCCTGGACCTATTCGTCGTCGTCCATCGACCCGTCCAGATCGTCGTCGTTTTCATCATCCAGGTCGTCTTCCCCGTACTCATCGTCCATCGGAACATCCTCATCCGGCTCCAGATCATCATCCAGCACTCCAAGGCCGGCTTCACGGGCAGCCTGGATATCCTCGAGAAGCTGATCCAGCGCGTCCCTGGGCTCGGCCACCAGCACGGGCTGGTGCGCTTGAACCAGTTCTTGCACATCCTCGGAGTACCCGATCTTGCAGTTCCGGTGCCGCGGCAGGCCACTGCCCGCCGGAATCAACCGGCCGATGATCACGTTCTCCTTCAGGCCCAGCAGCGGGTCGCGCCGGTACTCGCACGCCGCCTCGGTGAGAACCCGCGTGGTGCGTTGGAAGGACGCGGCTGACAGGAAGCTCTCGGTTGCCAGGGACGCCTGCGTGATTCCCAGGAGGATCGGCTCCGCGGTTGCCTCGGTGCCGCCCAGTTCTCGGACGCGGCGATTCTCGTCCTCGAAGTCCATCCGGTCCACAATCTCCCCCGGCAGGAACCGGGTGTCGCCGTGTTCGCGTATCTTCCGCTTCCGCAGCATCTGGCGGATAATGACCTCGATGTGCTTGTCGTTGATGCTGACGCCCTGCGCCTTGTAGACCGCCTGAATCTCGCGAAGCAGGTAGTCCTGAACGCCCTGGACGCCCTTCATTTCGAGGATCGCCTGCGGGTCCATCGGGCCGGCGGTCAGACGGTCTCCGGCGCGCACTTCGGTGCCTTCCTGCACATAGAGCTCGCCGCGGTAGGGCACCAGGTGGGATGTGGCGATCTTGACGAACTCCACGCCGGCCTTCCGCAGCCGTGCCCGCACTTTCTTGAGCAGCTTCTGGCCGCGCTTGGCAAGCAGCGTCCCGTCCGGGCCGACTGCGTCCTCCGCCAGACGCTCACCACGGATCACACGCAAGTCGTCGATGGAGTGCTCGGAATGGATGACCACAGTGCGAAGACCCTTGGTGTCGATCTCCGCGACCACACCATCCACCTTCGCCGTGATGGCTTGCCCCTTGGGGGTACGGGCCTCGAACAGTTCAACAACGCGCAGGAGACCATGAACCGAGGTCTCAAGCACCTTGAGCATTTCCTTGATCGCCTTGCGGCGCGCGCGACCGCCGCCACCGACCATGTCCAGCGAAACCAGGCCCTGGTCGATGTCGTCGCTCAGACTGCGCAGGGCTTGCTGCTTCCGCTTCTTCACGTCAGCAACGCCGGTGATGTACTCACCCGCGACGCCACCGGTATGGAACGTGCGCATTGTCAACTGCGTCCCGGGCTCCCCGATGGACTGCGCGGCGATGATCCCGATGGCCGTTCCGATCTCAACCGGTCGACGCGTGGCAAGATCGCGACCATAGCACTTGGCGCACACCCCGCGTCGTAACTCGCAGGTCAGCGGCGAGCGCAGGGTGACTTCCACGATCCCCGCGTTCTGGATCTCGCTGGCCAGACGCTCAGTGATCTCGTAACCGGCCGGCACGATGACCTGGTTGGTCTCCGGGTGAATGATATCCACCGCCGCGGTCCGGCCGATAATGCGTTGCTCCAGGGTCTCGAAAGTGTCGTTGTTGCGCGCCGGCGGCAGAGTGGCATGGCAATACTGGCATTCGCCGGTGCGGTGATGGTCTTCCTGACCACACGCCGGGCAGTGCATCTCGTGTTCGTAGAAGGGGTAAACAACGATCCCTTCCATCGTTCCGCAGTCATCGGCGCGGATCATGACGTCCTGGGCCACGTCCACCAGGCGGCGGGTCAGGTACCCCGCGTCCGCAGTGCGCAGAGCCGTGTCCGCGAGACCTTTGCGGGCGCCGTGAGTGGACACGAAATACTCCAGAACGTTCAAGCCGTCGTTGAAGTTGTTCTTTACCGGCATGTCCTCAATCAGTCGACCAAACGGGTCGCTCATGAGACCACGCATGCCCGAGATCTGCGAAATGTGGCTGCGATTGGCGCGCGCCCCGGAGTTGGTCATCATCCAGATTGAGTTGAAGCTGTCGATATTGGCCAAAATCTGGTCCGCGATGTCCTCGCGAGCCTTCAGCCACAATTCCAGCACCAGGGCCTCGCGCTCGTCGGGCAGGATAAGCCCTTTGGCTGCCGCCTCGTTGATGCGCCGGACCTCCCGCTCAGTCTTGGAGACGACACGCTCCTTCTCGGTCGGGACGTTGGTGTCGTCCATGCAGATGCTCAGGCCGGACCGGGTGGCGTACTTGAACCCCGCCGCCTTGACCGTATCCAGCAGCTCCGCGGTGCGCGCCTGACCGTAGATGTTGTAGCACTTGTCCACGAGCTTGCCCAATTCGTCTTTAGCAATGTCGTGGTTCAGGAAGCGCATGTCCAGCGGCAGATAGGAGTTGAAGATGACTCGCCCCACCGTGGTATCCACCATCTCACGGTGGACCCCGGCTTCGATTACATCCCCAACCGCGCAACGACCATCCAGCGCTGCCATACCGGCCGCGAACTCCAGGAGCGCCTGGATCCGCTCATCCTTGTTGGCGGGAAGATCCTTCGGCTCGATCTGCCGCCAGTTCTCACCCCGCGCATCCCCAACGGTCTCCCGGGCCTTCTCGATCATCGCGTCGGTCAGAGCGAAGCTGAAAGCGCGGTTCCGCACCGGGTGCTCGTCCACCACGTTCACCGCGATGGCGCGCTTCAGATCGGTGAGAAGCTGCTCCTCGATCTCTTGCTCATTGCCGGCTTCATCAAGCAGGCGCACCGAGATGGTCGGGATACGCACCTTCACCGACGCGTGAAGGTCGATCTTGCCATGTTCATACGCGCTCATGACCGCTTCAGCGCTCTCGAAGCTCTTACCTGCGCCGCGAGCGTTGGGGTTCTCCTGGGTCATGTAGTAGCAGCCCAGAACGATGTCATACTTGGGCGCCGTGATCGGCGCGCCGTCTGCGGGTTTGAACAGGTTGCGGCTGGCCAGCATCAGCAACCGCGCCTCGGCCTGCGCGTGGGCCGACAGCGGTACGTGAACTGCCATCTGATCGCCGTCGAAGTCCGCATTGAAAGCCTCGCAGCACAACGGGTGGAGCTGGATCGCCTTGCCGTCGATGAGCGTGGGCTCGAAGGCCTGGATGCCCAGACGATGCAGGGTCGGCGCACGGTTGAGCAGAACCGGGTGGCCCTCAATGACCTCCTCCAGCGCGTCCCACACCTCGCTTCGCAGCCGGTCCACCATGCGCTTTGCCGTCTTGATATTCGTCGTGTAGCCCTGCTCAACGAGACGCTGCATGACGAATGGCTTGAACAGTTCCAGGGCCATCTCGCGCGGAAGGCCACACTGGTGCATCTTCAGTTCGGGGCCGACCACGATAACGCTGCGGCCCGAGTAGTCCACTCGCTTACCCAGCAGGTTCTTGCGGAACCGGCCTTCCTTGCCCTTCAGCATGTCGGACAGCGACTTGAGCGGCCGGCGATTGGAGCCCGTCACGGGCCGGCTGCGGCGGTTATTGTCGATGAGCGCGTCCACGGCCTCCTGCAGCAATCGCCGTTCGTGGTTGATGATCGACTCCGGCGCATTGATCTCCACGATCCTGCGCAACCGGTTATTGCGGTTGATCACTCGGCGGTACAGATCATTCAGGTCCGACGTGGCGAAGCGTCCGCCGTCAAGCTGCACCATGGGGCGCAGCTCGGGCGGCAGCACCGGGATAACTTCAAGGATCATCCACTCGGGCCGGTTCTTGGACTTGCGGAAGGCTTCCACGATGCGCAGACGCTTGACCGCGCGGGCGCGCCGTGCACCGGTGCGCTCGTCAATCTCCTTCCGCAATTCGTGGGCAAGCTCGTCCAGGTCAATATCCGCAAGCAGTTCGCCAATCGCTTCCGCCCCAAGGCCGGCGCGGAACAGGTCAGTGAAGTTGCCCTCGAGGTGCTTCTCGCAGACCTCCAGCAGGTCGCCCAGTCGCCGGTAGTCCATCTCCGAGATGAGCTGTCGCGGAGTCAGCTCGAAAAGCTTCTCGAGAGCCTCTTCCAGCGCCGCCGACTTCTGCTGGGCTGACTCCTTCTCGATCTGGATCCGCCGAGAGAGATCCTCTTCGCTCATGATCTCCGGCAGCGGTTCGCTCGAATACCCGAAACCGGGGAAGAGGTCAAGGCCCAGGTCCGCATCTGCATCGTCTTCGTCGATCTCGTCCTCGTCGTCGCCCATGAAGTCGGCTTCGAATTCGTCCTCGTCCTCGCCGGCCGCGATGTCCTCCTCATCCTCCCCGAGGTCGGAGGCTTCCTCCCGGGCACTCTCTTCCGCAGCGCGGCGCAGCCCCTCTTCATACCGCTCGCGCAGGTTCTCAATTGCGATGTCGCAATTGCTGGCGATCTCTTCCTTCTCCGCATCCACGGCCCGGCGGATGTCTCCGCGCAGGGCCTGGAGCCGGTCGGAATCCACATCGGTCACGATGTAGGAGGCGAAGTAGACAACTTCCTCCAGCAACCGCCGAGACATGTCCAGAAGCAGGCTCATGGGGCTGGGAACGCCCTTCAGATACCAGCTGTGGCACACCGGAGCGGCCAGCTCAATGTGGCCCATCCGCTCGCGCCGCACCTTCGCCCGAGTCACCTCGACCCCGCAGCGGTCGCAGATGATTCCCTTGAACTTGACCTTCTTGTATTTCCCGCAGTGGCATTCCCAGTCTCGGGACGGCCCGAAAATCCGCTCGCAGAACAAACCGTCACGTTCGGGCTTGTAGGTCCGGTAGTTGATTGTCTCCGGCTTCTTCACTTCGCCGTGAGACCAGGAGCGTATCTCGTCGGGAGACGCCAGGCCAATAGTGATGGCCTCGAAATCGGTGGTCGTTTCCGCCAAGTTCATCGCCTCCGAGTGGACTTGCTGTCTGTCCGCTGCCCCGCGAACGTCACGGCAGCGGGCCCGTCATTCCTGCTTTTCCGTCCGAACATCCCCGTCGATTCGTCTCACGGGCCGGCCTAGCGCCCGTCGTCCCCGTCTGACTTCAGGTCCACAAGCTGGCCCTCGCGGTTCTCCACCTTCACGTCCAGAGCCAGGCTCTGCATTTCGCGCATCAGGATCTTGAAGGATTCGGGTATGCCCGGTTCCTTGATGTTTTCGTCCTTGACGATAGCCTCGTAAGTGCTCACGCGGCCCTGCACATCGTCCGACTTGACCGTAAGCACTTCCTGCAGCGAATACGCCGCACCGTAGGCTTCCAGCGCCCACACTTCCATCTCTCCGAAGCGCTGGCCGCCCATCTGCGCCTTACCGCCCAGAGGCTGCTGGGTGATGAGGCTGTATGGGCCGGTGGAGCGGGCATGGATCTTGTCCTCAACAAGGTGGTGCAGTTTCAGGATGTACATGACGCCAATGCCCACCGGCTGGTTGAACTGCTCGCCGGTGCGGCCGTCATACAGCACCATCTTGCCCGAGTCGCTGCCGAACTGCGCCCGCACCCAGGCGTTGCGACAGGCCGCATCGATGAGCATCGTGACTGCATCCTCATCACTCGCCTGCTCGAACGCGTCCGGGTCCAGCGCCAGGAACTCCGCCACTTCCATCAGCTCCGCGCGAGGTCTGCCCAGAAGCTGTGCCCGAATATCCGCAAGAAGTGCCTCAGTGCTCTCCGGCGCATCATCGAGCCGCAGCATGGCCCCGTGGAAGTTCAGCTCGCACAGGCAGTAAGACCGCAGGCTCTCGATCTCCAACTTCTCCCGCACCGCAGCCATGCCGCCCTTGATCTCCTCGGCACTGAATCCCTCGAAGATCGGCGCGGTGAAACTCTCGCCGAACTGCCGCGCGATGAAGCCCAGGTGAGTCTCCAAAACCTGTCCGATGTTCATACGAGACGGCACGCCCAGCGGGTTCAGGCAGATGTCCACCGGCGTCCCGTCCGCCATGTAGGGCATGTCCTCTACGGGGAGAATCTTGGAGATGACGCCCTTGTTTCCGTGGCGACCGGTCAGCTTGTCGCCCACCATGATCTTCCGTTTCTGAGCCACGAACACCCGGACCATCTGATTCACGCCCGGTTTCAGTTCGTCGCCCGGCACCTTCTTCAGTTTCCCGCCACAGCGCTCGCACTCCGGGTATTCCAGAGGCTTGCCGAAGCCGAACTCGCCCTCGCACCGGGTGCACTGGTACTTGTAGCGCGAGAAGACCTTGGTGTCGATGACGATACCCTTCTCGCCGTGGGGAACCCGCAGTGAGACGTCCCGCATCTCCTCGGCCTTCTTGCCGAAGATCGCGATGACCAGCTTCTCCTCGGCGGTAAGCTCGGTCTGGCCCTTGGGGGCCACCTTACCCACGAGAATGTCCTCGGCTCGGACCTCAGAGCCGATCACCACAACGCCGTCCTGGTCCAGATCCTTGAGTGCGTCATCACCGACGTTGGGGATGTCCCGCGTGATCTCCTCGGGCCCCAGCTTGGTGTCCCGCGCCTCGCATTCGTACTTCTCGATGTGGATCGACGTGAGTTCATCGTCCTTGACCAACCGTTCGCTGATCAGAACCGCGTCCTCGTAGTTGTAACCCTCCCACGGCAGGAAACAGACCAGCAGGTTCTTGCCCAGCGCCAGCGAACCATTCTGAGTGGCAGACCCGTCGATGATCGGCTGCCCGGCCCGCACCGCATCGCCCTTTCGCACCAGGGCGCGCTGGTTGATGCACGTACCCATATTGGTTCGCGAGAACTTGTCCAGCCGGAACTCCTGCTCCTCACCGTCACGGTAGCGCAGCTTCACCCGCGACGCGTCCGCCTCGATAACCCGTCCGTCCTTTGCGGCGGTGATCACCGCCCCCGAATCCCGGGCGGCGAGTTCCTCCATGCCCGTGCGGATAATCGGCGCTACGGTCTTGCACAGGGGCACCGCCTGGCGTTGCATGTTGGAGCCCGCAAGCGCGCGAACTGCGTCGTCGTTTTCCAGGAACGGGATCAGCGACGTGGCCACCGAGAAAATCTGCTTGGCCGTCACGTCGATGTAGTCGACTTCTTCGGGCGGAACCGCCGGGAATGCGCCGCTGCGCCGACAAGTGATCAGTTCGCCGATGATCCGGCCATTCTCATCGATCCGCTCGGAAGCCGTCGCGATGTTGAACTTGTCCTCTTCGTCCGCGGTCAAGTAGTCGACCTGATCCGTCACGACGCCCTTCTTCACGCGCCGGTAGGGGGTCTGGATGAACCCGTACTCGTCCAGCCTTGCGTGCAGGGCGAGGTAACCGATGAGACCAACATTGGGCCCCTCGGGGGTCTCGATCGGACAGATGCGGCCATAGTACGAGTGGTGGACGTCGCGAACCTCAAGCTTCGCGCTCTGCTTGCTCAGACCACCGGGGCCGAGAGCCGACAGGCGGCGCTTGTGCGCCAGTTCGGCCAGGGGGTTGATCTGGTCCATGAACTGCGAAAGCTGGCCGCTGCCGAAGAAGCTGTTGATCGCGGCTGTGATCGGCTTGATGTTGATGACCGACTGCGGAACCATTTCATCCGGTTCCAGGCTGGTCATGCGCTCGCGAGCAACCCGCTCCATTCGCAGGAACCCGGTGCGAAGCTGGTTCTGCAGCAGTTCGCCCACTGCCCGCACCCGCTTATTCTGCAGGTGGTCGATGTCGTCCACTGCGCCCTGCATCCGGGCAAGGCCCAGCAGGTAGCGCACGATGGCTATGATGTCTGACCGGGTCAGCGTATGGATCGAGCCATCCACATCGTTGCCCAGCTTCTTGTTCATCTTGTACCGGCCCACGCGGGACAGATCGTAGCGCTTGACGTCGAAGAAGTACGACCTCAACAGTGATTCGGCGCTCTCAACCGTGGGCGGGTCACCGGGGCGGATCTTCTTATAGACGTCAAGAAGCCCCTCCTCGGCGGTGAAAGTGTCGTCATCCTCGAGAGTGACGTAGATCTGGTGGGAAACCGCCAGAACCTTCAGTTCCTTGCGGTTTGCCTGGCTCATATCCCGGGCCATCTTCTCCGAGATCAAGCCGTAAGGCTCCACGATCACTTCGCCCTCGTTGTCAATTACACTCTCCAATGAGTAGAAGACATCCCGGGTCTCGATGCCCGGCATGCCACTTTCGTCGCCCTCCGACAGTCGTTTGAGGAGGTCTTTGACACTGACCGTCTCCTGCGTACCGAAGCACTCGAGGATCTCGCGGTCCGTGCCCGTGCGTGGGACGCCGCCGGCATCGCCCACCTCGAACCAGTCCAGGGCGCGCAGCAGCGTGGTTACCGGAAACTTCCGGGTCTGCCCGATCTTCACGCTGATCATGCCGTTGGGCGAGGTGTCCACCTCAACCCAGGCGCCCTCATTGGGAATGATCTGGGCGGAGTGCAGGACGCGCCCGGCGGAATCGATGGTGTCCCGGAAGTACACACCGGGCGAGCGAGCGAGTTGGCTGATGACCACGCGCTCGGCACCATTCACGAGAAAAGTGCCGCGGTCAGTCATCTGCGGCAGCTCGCCCATGTACACTTCGCTTTCCTTGATCTCCCCGGTCTCCCGGTTCACCAGACGGACCTTGGCGTACAGGGGCGCCTCGAAGGTCGAGTCGTTCTCCTTGCACTGCTCAATGGTCTTCGCAGGCTCACCGATACGATAGCCGAGAAAGTCCAGGGCGATGTTCCCGGTGTAGTCTTCAATGGGGCTGAAATTGTCGAATAGTTCCTGCAGACCCTCCTTACAGAACCACTCATAGGAGGTCGTCTGATTCTCGATCAGATCGGGCAGCGGAATAATGTCCTCGTGGGGCTCGCGTCGGAGGGGAATAAGACCCTCGAATGCAGCCATTTATGCAGTCCCTCCTGGATTGTCATACGCGCCGCAGTCACGCCGACCAAACAGACAAGCAGCCCCCGTGGTCGGTACACGTGCTTGTGCACCGCCTCGCGGGCTCCTTGGAGGAGTAGCTTACGCACAAGATGGGGTGTCGAAGTTAGCTGTCACGCTCGCGGGATGAGAGAAGTTGTGATCGGAAATGTAAGACTAACCTCCCCCTCGGCTCCTGTCAAGAGCTATTCTACGGCCGGGGGTACCCCGCCCGAAAGCGGCTGGATTCGGTCGAGCCCCCAGCACCGTTTCCTTCCTGGGCTCTGCCCGGCAACGGAAAGGGCCGTCGCCCTGGCCCTACAGACCGCGAAGCGGGTGACACAGGATCAGCCAGGGGTAGGGTCCGCACAGCGCCCCGCCTTGAGGTGCACGGTTCGATGCGCATATTCCTCGACCCATGGCTCATGGGTCACAAGAACCACACTGCGGCCCGCATCATTGAACTCCTTGAGGTATGCCAGTATCTCGGCGCCTGTTTCGGGATCGAGGTTCCCGGTGGGCTCGTCCGCCAACACCAGCCATGGGTCATTCACGAGCGCTCGGGCAATTGCCGTCCGCTGTCTCTCTCCGGTGCTGAGCTGCCCTGGCCGGTGGTCGAGGCGCTCAGCCATCCCGAAACGCTCCAGCAGCTCAAGAGCCCGAGCCCTGCTCGGTCCTCCCCTATCCACTAGGCCGGTGGGGAGTAGAACATTCTCCAGCACCGTTAGGTAGGGCGCCAGATGAAACATCTGAAACACGAAACCAATGTTCCGTGCACGGTAGTTCGCCCTCTCGCCGCCGGACAGCCCGTAGAGGTCTGTTCCATTCAGCACCGCCCGCCCCTCCGTGGGCCGCACCATTCCGCCGATCGTGAGCAGCAACGTGGATTTCCCGCTACCACTTGGTCCGCGCACCGCGAGGAACTCGCCGTCGGCGACCGTCAGATCAACGCCGTCCAGCGCCCGAACAGGGCGCCCTTTGCTTTGGTAAACTTTGCTCAGGCCCCTGACCTCGATCATCTTTACTCCTCCGTCAACACAGCGGCGGGATCCTGGGTCACGGCGACCACAGCAGGCAGCAGCCCCGCTACAGCGGCCAGGACCGGCGCGCCCAGCACTAAGGGCAGGAAGGTGTCCCAGGCAGGCGCAGCGCTCTTGAAGGTGATCTTGAAGATGCCCTCGCCCAGTTCCAGTGCCAGCCACGTCCCCACCCCGAACCCGATGAGCGCCCCGATCAGCCCCATCAGCGCCGCCCGGGTGATGAATAGTCCCGCGATGGGCCCTGATCCGAACCCCAGCGCTCTCAGGAGGCCGATCTCATGCCGCCTCTCCCGCACATTCAGCAAAGACAGCAGCCCCACCCAGGCCGCGCAGACCACCACCACCACTGCCACGATGAGACCTACGTAGCTCTCCACCATCTTACGCGTCTCGGTTCGGGCGACCACGATATTCCTTAGTTCCGTTACGTAGGTATCCGGTAGCACACCGGCAATTTCATCCCGCAGGATCTCCAGCGATCCGCCCTGGCAGAGGCAGCCCAGCGCCCGGATCATGTTGATCCGTCCGGGCATGTTGAACATTTTCTGGGCATCCCTGAGGTGGGTCCAGATGCGCACGTCTTCCTCGCTGCCATCTTCCGCAAGGCACCGCTCCACTGTCAGCCGCTGGCCGAGAAGCTCGATTTCGTCCCCTTCCCTCAGGCCAAGCTTCCGGCAGATTGCGTACCCCACGATGCACTTGCCGGGCTCTACCACGGTCCCCATCGGCGCCTTGGTCCGCGCGCCGGCCGCAGTCTGTTCTTTGAGCACCCCGGTCACCAGCACAGTCATGCCCTGCCAGTTGACCCTCTTCTGCAGCGTGGAGACGTAGTGGTCCGCCGAGATGCCTTTGGTCTGAGCGAGGCGCGTGGTGTATTCCTCCGGCATGTCGCTCTCAACGTCGTCCATTGCCCAGAAACTGCCTATATCTGCGTCCCCGGGCAGGATGAGCAGATTGAAGCCCAGATTCCGCATGAGCCGCGTGGTCTCGGTATTCGAAGCCCGCCCCAGGGTGATCATCGCTGCAAACAGCCCCACGGATGCCGCCACGGCAATTACCCCGAGCACGAAGGTAAAACTGCGGTGACGGATCTCCCGCAAAGCAAGCCCAAGCACCGACATTCCTCATGCACTCCCGCGTCGGCAGATGATAAGAACTGCGCTACCGCCCGCAACCGCCACAGTAAGCCCAACAGCGGCGGCAATCGCCGCCCTCATGCCTGCATTTTCCGCTTCCGGACGGGTCTCGCCCCGTTCATCTTCCCCACCCTCGCCGGGCGCGCCCGTTCCCTCGCCTGTGTCCAGCGGCAGCTCAATATACCCTGACGCTGGGTCCGGCAGGTATTCTCCCGGGGTCCGCCTTTCGCCGCCCTGCCGGAAATCCACCCAGACGCCGGACAGCGCGCTCAATGCCGCCGGCGCATCGGGGTCGAAGCCCAGCGCTTCACGCGCCTGGGCCTGCCGATCCCGGTCCCACATTAGCGGCATGACGGGCCCGAGAATCTGGGCGGGCTCGCTGGTGCAGGTGCAGTTGCGGCCGAGAAGCCTCATGCCCTGCCTGAGTGTCTCCGCGGTGATGGTGGCTCCCCAGAAGACCGGGCCCAACCGCCTGCCGCGCCCGAAAATGATGGCCGCCTTGGCCGCGCTTTCTCCATGCTCCCTCAGGCCCAGGCTCCACATGAGCACCTGTTCCCGCGGGTCATCCCAGTTCACGCTGACCACCGGGGGCGCCTTGGCGATCTTGTCCCCCATTTCCGGCTTGAAGCCGATCATGGACTGTGCAGCTTGCTGGACGGCCTCAAGAACATTCGCATTTTCCTCGGCGTTCTTGCCCTGAACCACCAGCAGTACGCACCACGAGGGTACTAGAAGGTCAGCGATCTTCTGTCGCACCGGGGAAGTCACCGCAAGCCGCGCCAGGTTCTCGTACCAGTCTCGCTCCACCGGTGCTTCGGCGCCGACCGCCACCATGCCCCTCCCATCCGGTGAGACAAGGACGGCTCTCGGAGGCTGCGCACCCTTCGGGGTCAAGTCCCGGCGGAACTGCACGGCTTTGTCCTCCTCGGCAACTCCCGGCCCGGTCTCCAGAACCTCCATGACCACGTCAGCGAACTCCAGGTGCTTCTCCCTTGCGGCCTTGACTTCCAGCTCCATGGCGCCCCGGGTGATGCTCATGGTCAGGTCATGGAAGACCACCAGCCGGAACGGCTCGGGCTCGCGCACGATGAACCCCGCGTCCCGGATCGAGTAGGGACAAGCGAGTGCCGCGCCGCACAGTACCATCGCAGGTAACCAGCATGTTCTTCTCATGGTCTTCCCTTCTCCGCGCATCCGTCCAGCCCTCTATGCGTTCCGATGCCGAGGACGTTAAGTGTACAACAAATGTCCATGACGGTGCGAATTACAGAAGGTCTCATCGCGGAGCATGTCCAATGGTACCGGAAACAGACTTCAGCCGCGACAGCGGAGGCTCAACGATGATCCCCCTCGGCACCCGCATCATCCGCATCAAGAAAGCTCCCCGATATCATGCGTCATGGCCAGTCATCCTCCTTCTATTTCTGGCGGCGTTACCCGTGTGCGCCGACGACTGGCCCGTTTTCGGTCACGACAACTCCCGCAGCCATGTGTCGCCAAATGAAGTGCGGCTGCCGCTACACGAGCAGTGGGTCTACAAGCCCTTGGCCGCTCCCGACCCTGCCTGGGCCGACCCGCAGAATGTACCCGTCGAGGGCGTCCTGGAGTTTAATAAGACCAAGTTCGACGATGTCTTCCACATCACCGCCGCCAATGGTCTGGCGTACTTCGGATCATCCTCGGATAACTGCGTCTACTGTCTGGACCAGGCTACCGGTGCGCTCAAATGGCGTTTCTTCACCAACGGCCCGGTGCGCCTTGCTCCCACCATCGCCGAAGGCCGCGCATATTTCGGCTCCGACGACGGCTACGCCTACTGCGTGGACGCAAAGACCGGCGAGCTGGTCTGGAAAATGCCTGGCGCCCCAGGAACCCGCCGCGTCCTGGGACACGGGAAGATGATCTCCATGTGGCCCTTGCGCACAGGCGTGCTCGTGCAGAACGGCATCGCCTATTTCACGGCCGGCATCTTCCCGGGCGAACGCATTTACATTCATGCCGTGAAAGCCTCCGATGGTTCCCGGATCTGGCTGAATGACTCCCTGAGCGACCGCGATTCGGGCAGCTTCGACCTGTCTCCCCAGGGCTACCTGCTTGCATCCGACGAGGTCCTGTACGTGCCATCGGGCCGCAGTCTGCCCGCCGCAGTCAACCTCTCAGACGGCAGCTTCAACTACAAGCGCAGTTACAGCCGCTGGCAGACCGGCGCGGTGGCAGGCACGTACGCCTCGCTTGGCGGCAGTTACGCGCTCTTGTATGGAGACCACCTGTATGTGGGCTCCGAGTTCATGGCCGCCTACGACGCCGCCTCCGGCAATCTGGGCTTTGCGTGGTTCCCGGGTCAAAAGCTCGTGGTGACTGCGGAAGTTTCCTACATGCTGGACCAGGAGACCATCACTGCACTGGACCGCATCAAGTACCCCGAACTCAGCCGCCAACGCCGCGATCTGGGCACCCAGCGGGCCAACGTGGCCTCTTCGAAAGCCGAGGACAAGGAACAGAAGCTTGCCGAACTCGACCAGAAGCTCAATGAAGTCAACGAGGCAATCAGCAAGTGCACTTCATGGACATACGAAGCCCCCGGCAAGCTGCTTGAGATGATCGTCACCAAGAACGCAGTGATCGCCGGTGGCGACGGCTTCGTGGTCGCTCTGGACCGCAACACCGGCGCCGAGATATGGCGCGGGACGGTGGAGGGTGAAGCGAAGGGCCTGTCCTTGGCCGGAGACACTCTCTATGTCAGCACTACCGCGGGAAACATCCACGCTTTTGGCCCGAAACAGGTGGCAAAGCCAACCGTTCACCAGCCGAAACCAGCCGCGCCGTATGCGAACGACAGGCTCTCCGCCTTCGTTGAACGTGCCGCCCAGGCCATCGTGGACGGCAGCGGCGTGAAGCGCGGTTACTGTGTGGTCATCGGCAGCGGTGACGGTCGTCTTGCCTACGAGATCGCGAAGCGATCCGAACTCCAGGTCTACGGCATCTGCTTCCAGCCCGACAATGTGGCCATTGCCCGGGAGAAGCTTGCGGCTGCAGGAATGCTGGGCACCCGCGTCCAGGTGGAGCTTGGCAGCCTCTCCCAGCTGCCCTACGCCGACTACTCGGCAAACCTCGTCGTCTCCGGGCAACTTGTGATGACGGGGAAAATGGAGACGCCTCCGGCTGAGATCATGCGCATTCTCAAGCCCTGCGGCGGTGTGGCCTACCTGGGACAGCCTGCCGAAGGCGCGCCCGGAAAACTGGAACGCGCCGCTCTCGAGCAGATGCTGGCGGGCAGTGAACTAGCCGGCGCCAGTATTTCCACCGAAAACGGTCTGTGGGCTCGGTACGAGCGCGGCCCACTCCCCGGCGCAGGCTCATGGACCCACCAGTACGGTGACGCGGGCAACACAGCCGCAACCGGCGACACTTTCCTGCGCTGCCCGCTTGAGGTGCTCTGGTACGGGGAGCCCGGCCCGGACAAGGTCCCCAGCCGCCATGCCGGGAACGCCGCGCCTTTGTCTATCAACGGCAAGGTTTTCCTCCAGGGCATGAACGAGATCATGTGCTTCGATGCGTACAACGGCGTCATGTACTGGGACCGGATGATCCCCGGAGCGATGCGGGTGGGCATGGTCAATGAGTGCAGCAATCTCGCCTGCGACGACAGGGCGCTTTTCGTCGCCATCGGCGACCAGTGCCTGCGCCTCGACCAGGAGACTGGCGAAACGCTGAACACCTTCACCATCCCGAAAGTTGATGAGGAGCGCCGCACCTGGAAATACGTGGCCGTCGCAGATGGCGTGCTCATCGGCAGCAGTTCCACCAAGGGCCAATACAGCGACGTGCTCTTCGGCATGGACGCCGTGACGGGCGACATCCTCTGGGTTCATCAAGGCAAGAACATCCGCAACAACGCCATCGCCGTGGACGGCGGCCGCGTGTATTTCCCCGACCAGACTGCCACCGATGACCAGCGCGCACAGGCTCTCGCAGCCAAAGTCGCGGAACTCGAAGGCAAGGGCATGACCCGCGACCAGGCCATCAAGGAGCTGGCGAACGTGGACGTCCGAGTGGCTTACGCCCTTGACCTGCGCACCGGGGAAATGCTCTGGGAGACCCCCGTGGACCTCACGGGCTGCGCCGCCCACGTGCTCACCGCCATGGCGAGTAGGGGCGTCCTGGTCTTCTGCGCGTCCCACGCAAACGGGCACTACTGGCCGCAGTTCCTCGGCGGCGAGTACGCTTCCCGCGCCGCGGTCGCGCTGTCCACAGATGACGGCTCCCTCCTGTGGGCCAAGCCCCTGGGCTATCGCATTCGCCCGCTCATCGTTGGGGATAAGCTGATTGCCGAGCCCTGGGCCTTCGACCTGCACAGCGGCGAACAGATCACCCGCACCAACCCCGTCACAGGGCTGCCGAGTCTATGGCAGTTCGAGCGCCCCGGTCACCACTGCGGCACCATCAGCGGCTCCCCCAATGGCCTGTGGTTCCGCTCCTGGTCCTTCGCCTACTACGACCTGATCGCCGACCAGGGCACCGAACACTTCGCCGGTCAGCGCGCAGGCTGCTGGATCAACATGATCCCGGCCAACGGGCTTCTGGTCTGTCCCGAAGCCAGTTCGGGCTGCGTCTGTCTTGTCTCGATCCACGCCACAACGGTACTGAAGCCCAGCAATACCCACCGCGCCTGGGGCCTGTTCAGCGACCCCGGCGCAACCATGCCGGTGAAGCACTTGCGCCTCAATCTCGGCGCGCCGGGCGACCGCGCGGCATCCAACGGGGGCCTGTGGCTGTCCTACCCGCGGCCTCCCGGTCGCATGCGCCTCAATGTCGACGCCAAACTCACCATTCTTCCTGGCCAGGGCTACTACTCCCGCGCCGCCGAGGACACCCTCGTGGGCAATACCACCGAGCCTTGGCTCTACGCATCGGGCTGTCGGGGGCTAACCTCCCTCAACGTGCCGCTCGTGGGTCCGGTGGACGGGTCCGCCTTGTACACCGTGCGCCTGCTCTTCGCGGACCCAGACAATGCGGCCCCAGGCAAGCGCACCTTCGACATCAAACTTCAGGGCAACACTGTTGACACCGGCGTGGACATCGCGAAACTTGGTGGCGGCAAGGACTGCGCCGTGGTGCGCGAGTTCAAGGGCATCGAGGTCACCGACAGTCTGTCCGTGGAACTCGTCCCCACGGTAGAGAAGCTCGAAGCCGACACCGTCCCGCTCTTGTGTGGCCTGGAGATCGTCCGCGAGAAAGTGCTGCAGGTGGGGATGACGGTACCGAACTTCACTCTGAGCGACCTGGACAGCGCAGGCAAGGGCGAGATTCGCATCGCCAACTACACCGACGAGACCTTTAATGGGAGCCTCCACCTCACCGCTCCCGAGCAGGTAGCGGTCGATCCGGCGCGCACCGAGGTGACCCTCGAGCCCGGCAAGAGCCTGGCGATTCCGATCTCGGTGAACGTCGCCCAGAGGGGCGCCAAGGCTCAACTGGAGATTGACACCCGCCTGGTCTGGACGGATGGACGAGTAGAGACCCAGCGCGCCATCGCCGTCGAGTACCTGGGCGCCCGGGGGCGCGCGCGAATCCTGCCCTCCGCTGACGCGTATGTGAGCAAGGGCACGCCGGACAAGAACTTCGGCGCAGACGCCACGCTCCTGGTGGACGGCGGCAATACCCAGTTCGGCGACGAGAGCCACAACGTCGCCTATCTGCGCTTCCCGCTGGACCTGCCGGGCAAGCCGGTCTCGGCGACCCTGCGCATCCACGTCCCTGCCGGCGGCCACACCCAGAGCGCCGACTCGGGCAAGGTCCGCCTGGTGACCGGGCCGTGGGACGAGTACACCATCACCTACGACAAGCGCCCGGAGCCGGGGAAGGATCTGGCAATCCTGGGCAGAATCGAGCAGCAGGAATGGGTGGAGAGGGTCCTGGACATCAACCTGACCGGCCTCAAGGAACTGTCGATCTGTCTCGATCCCACCGGGAATGATGGGGCCAGCTACGTCTCCCGCGAAGGCCCGCAGAAGCCCGAACTGGTCGTGGAGTACGAGGCACCCTGAGGGGCGGGGACCGCGTGGAGGATTCCGCCGACCGCGACGGTCGGCCTACGCGAGCATTTCGTTGACCGAGACGGGCGGCCTACGCGAGTCCATACACCATCTCAGCCGCCTGGGGCAGGCGTCGCGCCAGTCAGCCTCCTTGATTTGTCCTTCGCCTTGGCAGTCGTTGGAACCGGCGACCTTGGCTGTCCACATCTGCCCATGCGGCGGGAGACTGACATACGAGTTCGAGCCCTGCCCGAAGCCCGTATGCCCCTGATCGATGTGCGGTCGTCCTGTCTCGAAACTCTCCGTGCGACGCTGGCCTACTTGAAAATATCCACAGGTCGGCCGGACATGGCCTTCACATGCCCGTCGACGAAAGCCACGTTCGTGAAACTCCATTTAGGAAGACCGTGGCAGAATGGCGCACCCTGGTTCCAGTAGAATGCTCCGAACACGTCACTCCACATCCACAGGTCCGTATCGGATGAAAGGGTCAACTGCCGCGGCGGGTGCCGGGTGATGAACGGCCCGGTGTGGGGGTGGATATCAAGCATCGAGAAGAAGTAGTAGCCGATATTGCCGGTATTCCAGTTGGCGTCAGTGTTCTCCAGCAGCGGGTTGTACGGGACAAGCACGCTGATAGACGGGCAGTAGAAAATGGGGCGGTTGCGCACGTACGGCCAGACAGCCTGCACCACGTTGAGCAGCGGGTTGCCCTGAGTTGCGCCAACAGGCAGAAGTTCGTCGTAGTCCTGTGCGTACATCATCGAGCCCAGAGCCAGCTGCTTCAGATTGCTCAGGCAGTTGGTGCGCCGGGCGCTCTCGCGAGCCCGTGCGAACACGGGAAAGAGAATTGCGGCAAGGATAGCGATGATCGCGATGACGACCAGCAGTTCGATGAGAGTGAATCCGCTGCGGCCTTTCATGTCTGCCGGCCTCCTTCCGGAAGTCACACGTCCATCGACCATAGTAGTGCGCTGGTCAGCAGGAAAACCGGCGCTTAACCCGCACAAAACGCGTAAGCAGGCCAAAATGGTACGCGTTTTCTTTGCCACATTCCTGCTCGCGTCTGTAGCCCACCTGCCGGCCGCTTTCGCCCAACCGGAGGCTCCTATGATGACTGTCCTGCCCACGCTCCCGACAGTCGGCGCGAACTCCGCCTACGCCGCAAATCGTGCTCCTCTATTACCCTCTCCTCTCATCAAGCTCCCCGCGGGGTCCGTCACCCCGCGCGGCTGGCTACGACACCAACTCGAATGCATGGCCGAGGGCTACTGTGGCCGGCTTTCCGAGATCAGCGACTTCTGCCAGTTCGAGGGCAGCGCGTGGGCCAGTCCAGACGGCGAAGGCCGGTTCGGCTGGGAGGAGCTGCCCTACTGGCTCAGGGGATATGTCTCGCTGGGGTACGCGCTGGATGATCCGCGGATCATCGCCGAAGCCCGCAAGTGGCTGGATGCCACTCTCACAAGTCAGGACGAGAGCGGCTACTTCGGCCCGAGAGACAACCTGCGCAAGCACGACCTGTGGCCGAACATGATTATGCTCGACGCCCTGCGCACTTTCCACGAAGCCACCGGCGATGACCGCGTTATCACCTTCATGCTCAACTACTGCCGGTGGCTCAACTCTCTGCCCTTCGAGCGATTCCTGCCGGAAAGCTGGCAGAAGCTTCGAGCCGGGGACCTGCTGGACACTATCCACTGGCTCTACAATCAGACCGGGGAGGCCTGGCTCGTCGAACTGGCCCGGATTGTCCACGAGCGCACCAGTGACTGGTCCGGCACCGTGGCAAGCTGGCACGGGGTCAATATCTGCCAGTGTTTTCGCGAGCCCGCCCAGTTTTATGTGCAGTCCGGCGATCGGCGCTATCTGCAGGCGACGATCCGCAACTACGACACTGTCATGCGCGTTTACGGTCAAGTCCCGGGCGGGATGTTCGGCGCCGACGAAAACGCCCGCCCGGGCTACACAGGCCCCCAGCAGGCCGCCGAGACCTGCTCCATGGTGGAGATCATGCGCAGCCATGAGATGCTCACCCGCATCACCGGCGATACGCTCTGGGCCGACCGCTGCGAAGACGTGGCATTCAACTCACTGCCGGCCTCAATGACCCCCGACCTGCAGGGTCTTCACTATCTCACCGCCCCCAACATGGTGCAGCTGGACCAGACCAGCAAAGCGCCTTTCCTGCAGAACGAAGGCAATATGCTGGCCTATGACCCGCGCCTGTTCCGCTGCTGCCAGCACAACGCCGCCATGGGCTGGCCGTACTTCTGCGAGAGCCTCTGGGCAGCCACCCTCAGCGATGGTCTCGCGGCAATGCTCTACGCTCCCTGCGAAGTCGAGGCTTCCGCGGGCGGCCGGACGGTGCGCATCGTGGAAGAGACCGACTATCCCTTCGGCGAGACCGTCCGCTTCACCATCACTCCAGACCAGCCCGCCGCCTTCCCACTTTTCCTGCGGATCCCGGGCTGGTGCGAGGGTGCGCGCGTCACTCTCAATGGGTTCGTCGTCGAGGGCAATCCCCAGCCCGGTTCCTGGGTGCAGCTATCCCGCACCTGGCAGCCCGGCGATGTGGTGGAGCTTGACCTGCCCATGTCCGTCCGCGTCCGGCGCTGGGAGACCCAGAAAAACGCATGCTCGGTGCATCGCGGGCCTCTGGCCTATTCCCTGAAGATCGCCGAGGACTGGCGCCCCTACCGCGAGGAAGAGAAATGGTCGGCGTATGAGGTCTACCCTGCGTCGCCCTGGAACTACGGGCTGGTGTTGGATGGTGTCGACCCGGCCTCCTCCCTGCAGTTCTGTCGCGACGAGAGCCCCCTCGCAGACCAACCCTTCGCCGTCGACACCGCGCCCGTGCAGATGCAGGTCAGGGCACGCAGGATCCCGCAGTGGGCCATGGTCGGCGGCATCTGCGGACCGCTGGAGCGCAGCCCGGTACGCTCATCCGAGCCCGAAGAGACCGTGACCCTCATCCCCATGGGCTGCGCGCGCCTGCGCATTAGCATGTTCCCGGTCATTGGCGACGGCCCGGATGCCGTGCAGTGGGAGGGGGCCACCATCATCGCCGGCGCTTCCCATGTCCATGATAGCCTGGGCGCGCTCAGTGACGAGGTCTTGCCGGGCAACTCCAACGACCACAACGTGCCGCGCTTTACCTGGTGGGACCACCGGGGTACTGCCGAGTGGGTCCAGTACAGCTTCGCCAGGCCCCGCACGGTAAAGGCCTGCGAGGTCTACTGGTTCGACGACCAGCCCATAGGAGGGCAGTGCCGCGTGCCGAAGTCCTGGCGGGTCCTTTATCTTGCGGGGAATCAGTGGCGCGAAGTCGAAGGTGCGAGCGGATACGGGGTCCTGAAAGATCAGCTCAACCGCTGCGAGTTCCAGCCCATCGAGACGATTGCCCTGCGCCTCGAGGTCCAGCTTCAGCCCAACTGGTCGGGCGGCATCCTGGAGTGGCGCATCGAAGGGCCGTAACCTCCCCGGTGACCGTCCACCGTGCCGTCTGTGGGGCGCGGGCGCGTACCGCACCGGTCGCTAGTCGTTCTTGGGGCGCACATGAACGGCGTCGGCCGTACGCCTGTGCTGTGCCCTTCACCCCCTCATTGTGATCGTCGTCTGCGAAGGGGATGGGGAGCGCTGTGATGCCGCCGTCCGCCGTTGAGGAACCTGTCCCACACCTGAGGCGTAGTTGCCGGAATTGCCCTGCCCTGGGGGAACCGCGATCATGTGTTCACGCCCGGTCCCATTCTGGCTGCTGGGCGTCCTGCTCCTCACCGGCCTGCTGGCGGGCTGCAGCGTGCCTCAACGCATACTCCGCCCTTACCGTCCCAGACCCACCGGCCCGTACCCTCCCCCACCGCCCACGACCACAACTACAACGCCACCAGCACGCTCCCAGGACGAGCTCGGCTTCATCGTCATGCTCCCTGACGCGACGACCCTGGCGGATTCATGCCCGGGCACCACTGAGTTCTGCGTCACGCGTGGCCAGGACAAGCCAAAGGCCGGCGACTGGAAGGCTTGCAGCGCCCGGCATGTGGTAAGCAAGCTCGCACCCGGCGATGTGACCCTCCGCGTGCGCAAAGCGGGCTTTGCCCCGGCCAAGCGCGACCTGCGCCTGCCCATCTCCGGCGGCCGCGATGTCATCATCGTGCTCGGCCCGGCGAGACGGACGGTCCACGGCATCGTCTACCTGCCCGATGGGACAACTATCGCGAAAAAAGCGAAGGTCGCCGTCACTCCAGTCGGCATCGATCCAAGTCAGAAGGACTGGCAGCCCACTGATGACGGCAAGTTCGAAGCGCCCTCTCCCCGCGACGGTTACCATTCGATCCACGCCCGGCTCTCCGGCTACCCGGACGGCCTTGTGATCGCGCCAATCCCACCGATTTCCGACGACCCGCTGCGCCTTGTCCTTGGGCAGCGCGACAGGGCCCTGCACTGGACCATCGCAGACGCGTCCCGCAATCCGCGCCGTGAGAACGACTTCATGCTCCACCAGCGGACGCGGCGCGGGCGGTCCCGGTCCGAACGCACCGTGCAGGAGCGCACCGACGCGTCAGGGACGCTCTTGGTGGTGTTCCAAGGCGGGTGCGATGAGATGGTGGTCACCCCGGACAGTCAGTACCCGAGGGTCACGATCACCCCCGAGAACCTGGACAAGTACGAACACTACACCCTCCTGCCCCGGGGGGCGCGCGTGGTCAAGGGCAAGGTGGTGGATTTCGAAGGCAAACCCGTGGGCAACGGCTGCCAGGTGGAGTTGCGAGTTCCCGGCGAGCCGAGGCCACGCACAACCAGCCCCGGCAGCCAGGACGGTTGTTACACTTTCTACAACGTTCCCGCGGGTTCGCTGCAACTGGTCGCCAAGAGCAGTGAGGCACCGGATTCCCAGGTCGAGACCGTGGAGTTCACGGGCGCTTCCGATCTGCTGGTCCCGGTCCTCAAGCTCGGCAAGCCGGCACGCCTTGTGGTCACCCTCGTGGGGCCCAGCGGCCCGGTGAAGCTGCACGCAGATGTCCATGCCCAGGGCTCCCCCGAACCGGTGGGTGACCGTGGCAGCTACGGACAGAGTATCCGCTTCCAGGGCCCCAACGAAAAGGGAGAGTTCGTGGCGAAGTCCGCGCGGCCGGGTGAATGGCAGATCCACGTCTCGGCCGATGTCTGCAGGCAGGTGGCGCCGGTCACCGTCATGACCAAGGCCGGGGAGACGACCCGCGTCAGCATCCGCGTGTTCCCGCTGGTCGACGCAAGCCTCAGAATACTCACGCGCGCGAAGAAACCCCTGGTGTCCACGCCGGTCGTCGTCTCATGGTGGCTACCCTCAGAGCGCGGATTCCGCGATGGCGGCTCATCCCAGGCCACCACCGACGCGAAGGGAATCGCTCACATCATCGGGGTCGACCCGAACGCCGAGGAGGTCGCGGTGCTCTGCGAGGCCGGCGCGTATAAAGGGAAACCGGAGGGCTTTCCCTCCACAGAACCCACAACCGTCGTTCTGGACGCCCCCGCATCGGTGGAGGGCACCATCGAGCTCGTGGGCGCTCGCTATCCCCGCGCCGGACGCGGCGTGTGCGTGGTGCTCAGTACATCGCCTTCGCCGCCAAGATTTGAGCCCCTCGTCGAGGGCTGGAATGAACTGGGCAAGACCAGGCCGAAAGACGCCGCTGACCGGCGCCTTGCTTTCGAGCCGGATAGCCCATCCTTCCGCTTCACCAAGATCCCCGTGGGACCGCTGCAATGGTACCTGCACCTGTTCGCACCGGACATGGTCTCGGCGCCGGTTGCCCTGAACCTGCAACCCGGGAAAACCACCCATGTCGCTCTCAGGGCCTGGTGGCCGGCATCGGTTCGAGTGATTGTCAAGGGCACCCCCCGAGACGGCAAGGGCAGTCTGTCTGTGGGGCTGAATCAAGAATCAGCTGTGCCGGGCACATCCTGGATTCGGGCCCGGAGGGAGGCGATGGACGCAAGCGTGTTCGTCGCGGACCGCATTCCCCCGGCGGAATGGGTGGTGTCGGCCTCCTACTACGACCCGAAGGACGACAGCGCTGCGCTGGAGGGGCATGTGCTCGTCACTGCCGTCGCCGGGAAGGAATCGGTGGCCACGGTCTCGCTGAAACCGAAGAAAGTGCGGAAGCTGGGCGGCAGTGGCTGACATAAGCGCCCGCTGTTCCCCCCAAACCGCCCTTGTGTTATAATGCGCCGCACTGAGGGGCTGGTCGGTTATCGACCGGCCCGTTTTATGCTGTCTCCCAAGGAGTGACGTGCCTCGTGTCTGACAATGTCCTGCGTCTCGGTATGCCCAAGGGCAGCCTTCAGAATGCCACCATGGAGATCTTCCAGAATGCCGGGTTCCGGGTGAGCGTGGATGAGCGCCAGTACCGCCCGTACATGGATGACGAGGAGATCTGGTGCGTCCTCCTGCGCGCCCAGGAGATGCCCGGGTACGTCCAGAGCGGCATTCTCGACTGCGGTCTCACCGGCCTGGACTGGATCAAGGAACAGGATGCCGACGTGGTCGAGGTCGCCGATCTCGTCTACTCCAAGCGCGGCATGACCCCGTACAAGTGGGTGCTCGCGGTCCACGAGAGTTCCGACATCGCCGGCCCGAAGGACCTTGACGGCAAGAAAGTCGCCACCGAACTCGTGAACGCGTCCCGGCGCTACTTCGAAAGCCACGGTGTGAAGCCGGACATCGAGTTCTCCTGGGGAGCCACGGAAGCCAAGTGCCCCAGTCTCGTAGACGCCATCATCGAGGGCACCGAAACCGGAAGCACTCTGCGCGCCAATAACCTCAAGATCATTGATGTGCTCTTCGAGTCCACCACCAAGTTCATCGCGAACAAGGAAGCCTGGGCCGACCCGTGGAAGCGTCAGAAGATCGAGGACATGGTCATGCTCATCAAGGGCGCTCTTGCAGCCGAATCCCAGGTGGGCCTGAAAATGAACGTTGCTGCCGAAAACCTCGCCTCCGTGCTCGACTGTCTTCCCGCCCTGAAGACCCCCACCGTCTCGCCCCTGGCCGATGGGGAATGGGTCGCGGTGGAGACTGTCACCGACCGCAAGACCGTGCGTACTCTGATCCCCAGGCTCAAGCAGGCGGGGGCCCAAGGGATCATCGAGTACCCCCTGAGCAAGATCATCCCGTAACCCTGCGCGCACCCCTTTGCAAGGCCCGGGTCCGGCTCACCGCCGCCCGGGCCTTTGGTTCTGCGGTCTGCGCGTCCGGACACGCAGCTTCTCTCTGCCCAGTTCCACGCAGACCGCACCAGACGCCTCGGTACTCCTCACCAGGGGACAGATCGCGGAGAGCGACTCATGCCCTCTTCGCTCGTAGGGTTCCCCAAATCGGCTGACTACCGCAACCCGCGGCGCAACAGTCGCGAAGAACTCCGGCAAGTCCGCGCTGCTGCGCCCATGGTGCGGGGCCTGGAACACCTGCGCGGCCAGTTCCCCGATCAGGCTCGGGTCCTCCAGCATCCAGCGCATCGCCGCTTTCTCAACGTCGCCTGGGAACAGGGCGCTCCAACCGTCACCGCGAGCCATGACCACCAGCGACCGGTCGTTGTCTCTCCAAAGGGCCCGATTTCTCTGGTCCGCCGGTGGGTGCAGCACCCGCAGGACCACCGATCCTGCCCTCAGGCGCGTACCCCGGGCTCCGACTCGGACTACGGATCCCGTCGCGTGCAGGTCCCCTATCACCTGCCCGAAGGTCTCCTCGCCGCCATCAAGCCCCACGAGAACCGCCCGGACCGGTATGATTCGCGCAAGGTCGTCCAGCGCGGCGTAGTGGTCGGTGTCCGGATGGCTGATCACCGCGAGGTCTATCTGCCGGTGCCCCCGCGCCAGGAGATACGGTGTCAAAATGTCCCGAGCGATCTCATACGCGGACCACTTGCCCCTGCCGCCGCAGTCCAGCAGGATCGCCTGTCTTTCGGGAGTCTCCAGCAGGCAGCACTGGCCCTCGCCCACGTCGAAGGTGACGATGCGCGCAGACCGCGGCCAAAGTTCGCGCACGGCCACCACCACGCACACACCGCTGAGGACGATCGCCGCGCATGTCAGCAGTCGCGCCGGGTCCTTCCGCCACGCGGACTGCAGGCGTCCGCTCTTGATGAGATGAATGCCCAGCGCCGCCAGGACCAACCAGAGCAAGCACCCCCCGGTCGAGAGGGAGATGCGATCGACAAACCCGCCGGGAATGTGCGCACACAGGTGGTTGGTCCACACGATCACGCCGATGAGCTTCGCACCTACCCAGCAGACCGCGGTGCATAGAGCGGTGGAGAACAAACCGAATATGATTGCCAGCAGTCCGACGACCACAACGATGCCCGAGATCGGCACAACGATCAGGTTGGCCAGGCTGGACGTCAGCGCGAAGCCGTTGAAGTAGTGGATCAGGATCGGGGTCACGAGAAGCCACGCGCCCAGGGTCCCCAGCGCGGCGGATTTGAGTCCGTGATTACGCACCAGCTCCCCGGTCTCCGGAGCCCGCCGGGCTGGGAGGATCAATGCGATGCCGATGGTTGCCGCAAACGTCATCTGCGCGCCTGCCCCGAACACGCTGCCGGTATCGGAAATCATCAGCGCCAGTGCGGCCAGCGAAAGTGAGGAAGCCAAGTCGTACGGCCGGCCGCGCACGAGACAAGTCAGGAAGACGCTGGACATGATGAGTGCGCGCCATACTGAGGGCCCCTGACCGGCGATGAATGCGAAAAAGCCCAGGAAGGGGAGTATCAGCGGAAGGTGCCAGGGCGACAGGTTCCGGCGGCTGCGATTGAGGACCAGGATCAGCATGACGATGATGGACAGCTGCGCTCCCGACACCACCAGCACGTGAATCGTCCCGGTACGCCGGAACAGCTCCTGCACATCGCGATTCGGCTCCACCGCCGCCTGCCCGAACACCATTCCCGCGAGAAGATCAGAATCTCTGCGGCGGGTCTGAGAATCCCGTCCAGGCATGGCCTTCCGGAGCATCTCAGACATGGCGTCGCGGAAGAACCGTCGCAGGGCAGCTGGTCGCCGCATCGGGCCGGTTTCGCGTTCACCGTACTCTGCTTTCACCTGCGTGTGAATGCCCTGCCGGGCAAGATGCCTCCGCCGGTCTCGCTGGTGCCAGTTGGTCGGCCCGGCGGGCAGTGTGATAGCCGCCCCTGAAAAGACTGCCCGATCCCCGGCCGAGAGCTTTTTCGGCTCGCTGCAGAACACTAGCGCCCGGCCGGACACCCGCTGCCAGGCCCCATCGCCCCTGCGCAGACCGTGGACTTGTATCGGCATCGACTGCCGCCAGGAGGGTCCTTGCGGGTCTTCCAGCACAGTCGCGCGGATGGTCACATCGGACAGGCCCGCCAGACGAGAGATGTCGCCGGGGCCGGGGGTGATTCGCAGAGCATGCAGACCAGCCCCGACAGCCACCGATGCCATGAACAGTCCCACCCGGGGGAATTTCTGGCCTTTGACAGCTATAGTGAACACAAGTCCGACCGCCAGCACCGGCAGGAAAAACCAGGGGGAGACGCAGAGCACGTCGGCCAGCACAATGCCGCCTGCCACGCACAGGGCCAGCAGAACCACGGGGCGGCCACGGACGGCGGCGGCGAGCTCCAGCCACAGCGGGGGATCGCCCGTTGCCTTCCCCGGCCCGTTCACAGTGTGACTTGCCCTCTCAGCCGCATCAGCATCTTTGGCCCGACGCCCGAGACCCGCTGCAGATCTTCGATGCGCCGGAAGGGCCCGTTCTGCTCGCGGTAGGCGATGATCCGTTTCGCAAGAGACGGACCGATACCGGGGAGCGCCTCCAGCTGCTTCTCGGTAGCGGTGTTGAGGCTGACAGGACCACGGAATGCAGGGGGACTATCACCTGCGCCGCCTGAGTAACTCGCCGGAGGGATCTGGCCAACATCAGCGTCCGGAGAGGGTGAAGGCGCGGACGAAGCAACCGCGGGTGCTCCGGCGTCGTGAACCATCGGGGCCGCTCGGTACGCGCCGGAGTCTGAACCCGGAGCTGGCGGTGTCGCGTATTGGCTCACAGACTGACCGGACGATGGTGGGACCGGCGTGTAATCCATCTGTGCGGCGGGAACCGAGGCCACCTGCGTCGGGTATGCGGAGCCACTCAGCCGGCCGGGCACGGAGACCTGCTGCCCGTCGCCCACAGGAGCCGCCAGGTTGACCGCCGCCGGATCAGCGCCTGCGGCAAAACCTCCGGCAGCCGCAACAACGTCGTTCATGCGGCTCCCGGCAGCCAACTGGTAGACACCCGGATAGCGGACGGCGCCCACCACGTGAACTGTGATGACGGCACCTTCCGCGGGCGAGGGGGCATCGGGCAGGTCACCGTCGACCGTGACCGTGTCCCTTCCGCCACACCCCCGGGCGAGTAACATGACGAGCACCGACGCGAGGGCAAGTGCCAGCGCCGTGGATATGATAAGCCGCTGTGTCCTGGTGAACTCCAGCGGGCACACCCCCCTGGACCGGCTGTGGGAAAACGCCGCTCAGACTCGAGCGGGTACTTCAGGCATGTGGCGCAGACCGCGCCATACTAGGCGCCTCAAGTAGGTGAGCAGCCGACCAGACCGACGAGGAGAACCGACAGCCCGACCAGCGCGATCAATACCCGTGTTGCTCGTGTCTTCAACGTGCGCATCCATTGCCTCCTGATGATGGCGGGTGCGGCGATGTGAGCGTTCTAGTCACGCCCCAGTTTCCGGCCGCGTTCCACGAAGTACTTCATTGTCTCGTAATCGATTTCCGGCGGCTCAGAATGGTCTGAATGCAGGACGTATCCGCCGCCGCCCTGAACCACCGGCAGAATCTTCTTGTCCATCTCCTCGTCGATCTGCGCCCGGTCATTGCTGATCAGGCAGCGGACATCCACACCGCCGAAGAATGAGATCTTGTCCCCGAAGCGCGCGAAGAGCGTGGGCAGGTCCATGCCCGCCTTGACTTCCATTGCCTGCAGGCAGTCCATCCCCGCTTCGATCAGGCCGGGCACCAGGGGCTCCACGTAACCGCAGGAGTGCACGATGACCTTGCAGCCAAGAGAATGGGCATAGTCAAAAAGGCGCGCGTGTCCGGGCTGGATGATCTCCGCGTACATCTGCGGGGACATGAAGGGTCTGTTCTTGAACCCCATATCCTCGTAGAAGAAGAAACCGTCCGGCTTGCCCTCTTCGGCGAAGAGCACCTCCAGGTGGTTGATGGTCAGGTCTGTGTACGTCTGCACCATATCCTTGACCCAGTCCGGATCAAGCGCCATGCCCATCAGCATGTACTCATGCCCGCAGACCGGGTGCATCTGCTCGAAGGGCGCCACCCCGGCCCAGCAAAAGAATCGCTCCTTCTCAGCCGCGTACTGCTTCGCTGCACGGTAGCTTTCGAAGGGGATCCGCCGCCGATCCAAACCAACCAGGAAGGGCTTCGCGTGCTCCTCCCAGGTGGCTCGATCCTTCACCGTGAAGTCCACGTGTTCCGGAGTGCTGTCATGCAGTTTGTGCCGCCGCAACTTGGCGCCATTTCCGTCAAGCTGGAGAATGGTCTCGTCGGTTTCCTCGATGAGCACCGGCTCGAAGTCCAGCTTCGCCACGGAGTTGAGCCACCCGCCGGTGCGCAGGTCCTGGCCGAAATGCTCTTGTACGTCCTCGTCCGGGCCGATGTGCCCCTCATCGCGCCAACGTTTCACCGTCGCGCCCCACGGGCTGACGGCAACGGGGGTCTGATCCACGGGCTTCAGGGCCAGCGTCTGGACCATGCGCTCGATACTGGTCATGGACATGTATGGGTTCCTCCGGGCCGATATGTGCCGCTGTCCGCGTGGAGTTCGACACCCGACCGCAATTCACCTCCTGCACTGCGCCTAGACGCGCTCAATCACCACCAGCTTTCCTGCAGCCTGCAGCTTCTCGGCGAGGAGTTCGATGATCTTGTGTCGGGGGAGAATGCCCTGCTGGCGGAAGGTGATGTGGGTATTGGCGGGGTTTCGGGCCTGCCCCACGAGAATGTTCACCCGGTCCGCCGAGCGCAGCAGGTTGTGCAGTTCCGTGACCGCACTTGGCTCCTCGAAGGACGCATCGTCTTCGTCGAGAACATTGTACAACTGATTGAGCGTCACCGCGCCTTCGGTCACCAGGTCCACGCCATCAAGCATATACGCGGGCGGAGTCACCAGGCTGTGCGAGGCATGGTCCATTCTCACTTCAGTCCCCAGGTACCGTGCAACCAGGTCCGCCGTGGTCGCCCCACAGATCACCTTGGCCCCATCCATGGCCATGAACCGGTGGGCTACCTCGTGATCCCGCCGCTTCTCTGCGGGCGGTCCAGTCAGGATTGTCACTGTCTTCCCCGCGCGGCACCAGGCGTAGAGCGCCGTGGTGTCGTCTCCTGCCGTGCCGGCGCTCAACTGCACGGCGCGTCCGGTCACGGCTTGGGGTATATCCGCCGGCCGAATACCCTCTCCAAGGAGACCCGTCACGTACCTGCAGGCGCCCTCCACCTGCCAGCCCCCGGGCACTCGTCCGCCGAGACCTGCCTGACTCACGCCGTCGGACATGAGCAAGATGCCCTCACCCGGCTCCAGGTGACAGCTTGCCTCTTCCGTGATCGCCCCCTCGACCACCACAGTCCGCCTTGGCAGCTCAACCGCGCTCGTCCGGGCGACCAGAACGGCCCCCGGCGCCTCATAGGACAGCACCGTGGTCTCGCCGTCATTGAGGATCCGCGCCAGACTAAAGGCCACGTATAAGGACGGGTCAGTCTTGGTCTTCTCAATGCTGGTGACCAGGCTCGCGAAAGCACGGCGCAGGCTGAACCCTTCCTCCAGCAGCCCCATGAGCCGGGCCACACAGATCTGCGCCGCGACGTTCGCCTTGATGCCCGAGCCGATGCCGTCCGCGCACACCATTGTCGTGGCCGCCGGGGTGCGCACCCATCGCACCAGGTCTCCGCAGGGCTCATTCGGCTGCTTCGAGGCCTGGCTGGTGGCTATTTCCACGTGGAGGTACCGGGTCGCCAATCTTCCGCCTCCTTGTCCACACCTTCGGCCTCCTCGTGGGCCATTCGCATGAGGTTCTCCACCAGCTTCTCGCCCTGGGCCGCGCTCTCCCCGAGAAACTGGGCGATCTGCTGGGCCATCCGCATCTGGTGTTCGAGGAGCTGCTGGGCCTGCTCAATGGTCTGGTTGCGCATGCGGTCCAGTGTCGCGCGGTCGGTCTGGCTCCGGGTGATATTTACGAAAATGCCCACATACTGGCGTTCTTCCCGCAGCGGGTAGATGATCTGGTGGCAGATCAGTCCATACTTGTCGTGCTTGCCCACCATCTCAATCAGGTCCGTCTCCCCGGCCACGAGCCGCTCGAAGGGGTCCGGGTCCATCAGGTATGAGATCTTTCGCCCCAACACGGCGTCCGAGCACATGAACATCCGTCGGAAAGCAGGGTTCATGCTGATGATGGTGAGCCGCTCGTCCAAGATCACGATACCATTGGGGCTGGTGTCAATGATCCGGTCGGTACGCTGTTCGGCGAGACGACGCATATAGGGAATGCACATCTCCGGTTCGGCCATCCCGCGAATGACCGCGATCGCCTTGTCCCGACAACTCGCGTAGCCGCATGCACCGCAGTTCAGTTCATCCTCCGGCGACACTTTCCCGGTGCGCGCGAGGGCTTCGCGGATCTGCTCCTCGGTGATCGGCTCGCCCTCGTCCACCGCGCGGGGCCCGTACCAGGTGCAAAGGTCGGCATCGACCGCCGCGCTCTCAGTGGGTGCCCCGGGGTGCTCTCGGGCAAACTCCAGAAGCTCTCTGCGCCGTTCATAAAGGTTCTGCTCCCGCCGGATGCCAGGTCCGCCCACGCATCCCTGGGGGCAGAAGAGCGGTTCAATGAGCACGCCATCATCCAAGCTGTCCAGTTCGTCCAGCGCTTCCTTGAGCTCCTCGAACCCGCTTACGGACATGGTCTGGGTTGCCAGCAGGTCCGCGGTGAGGTCGGCCGTGCGCAGGCTCCCGCCCTCCACGGGGTAGAACCGGGCGTTCCCGCCCGGCTCTTCGTCGAACCAGCTCTCCTCGCACTCCTGCAGCGTGATCCCCTGCTGCTCCAGCCATTCGAACAACTCGGTGAATGTCAGCGCACAATCGACAAGCCCTGCGTGCTCGGGCCGCTCCGCTTCCGCCTTCTTTGCCACGCACGGGCCGATGAAGATGACCTTCGCATCAGGGCCGAACCTGGCCTTGATATGCCGCGCGTGAGCGAGCATGGGGCTGACAATTGGCGTCAGGGTCTCTGCCAGGTCCGGACGGTACTGCTCCACGTAACTCACCGCAGCCGGACAGGCGGTGCAGACGTGGACTTTGTCTGGCTCTGCATTGACCAGGTCCGCAGTCTTCCGCGCAACCATGTATGCCCCGATGGCCGTCTCGCCCACGTAGCCGAAGCCGAGCTTCCGAAGCGCTGAAGGCAGTCGCCGGCGCTCCCATTCGGACAGCACGCCGGCGAAGGAAGGAGCGATGCTGGCGGCAACCATGCCGCCCTGCGAGACAATCGCCCCGGCCTTTTCCACATCATTGCGGAAGGACTTGGCTCCCTGTGGGCACTCGCGGATGCAGGTCCCGCACGATATGCAGCGGTCAGGGTCCACGAATGCCTGGCCATGCTCCATGCGAATCGCTTTCACCGGGCACACGCGCACGCACCGGTAGCAGTCCCGGCACCGGGCCTTGTTGGTGAACACGATCTGTCCGGGTCTCTGCTGTCTCTCCACGGTCATCCACCCATTCCGCTATGCCAGTCGCTACCGACTTCGCCGGCCGTTGGCCTCTGTCGTTTGTGGGGCGCGGGCTCGTACCGCGCCGCGTCGTTGCCGTTTGTAGGGCGGGGACCCGTGCCCCGCCGCCCGTTTCCGACGCGCGGGGGTGAGGCCAGTCCCCGATCCGTCCCTCAACCCACTTCCACAACACCCAACTGCGCCGCAAGGGCATCCCGCGCCTGCTCGAACCCGCAGCGCTCAAAGACTTGGTCTCCGATGGCAACTGACGGCCCGCGATTGCAGCGCTCGAGGCAGAACGTCGCGCCCACGTCCACCCGGTCCGTCAACCCGTTCTCCTCAATGTAGCCAATCAACCGCTTCAGGAGTTCCTGAGACCCGCGTACGAAGCAGCTTGTCCCCACGCAGACTCGGACCCGCACTTTGGGCAGGTCCTCGCCCGTCACGAAGGGGATGTCCTCGTCGGCGATGCGCTTGCGGCTGTGGTAGTGGGTGTGCAGGAGGGAATGAGCTTTCTCCCCGCCCACTTCACCCAGGGTGGTCTCATACGCTTTCGCCACGTACGGATTTTCCTGGGACTTATGAAGCTGCAGCATCTTGTCGGCCATATACAAGCCCTCGGTGCGCCGGGCTTTCACATCAGCGTCGGTCGCGATGGGCTGTCCCGCGCCGCCGATGCACCCGCCCGGGCACGCCATGACTTCCACCAGGTGGTACTCGCATTCGCCGCTGCGAACGCGCTCCACGAGTTTCCGTGCATTGCCGAGGCCGTGCACAATCGCAAGCCGCAGCTCCTGCCCGGCGATGCTGAGCGTGGCTTCGCGCACACCGTCCGTCCCACGCACCATCTCAAAGTTCGGCGCCTCAATCTTGACCCCGCTGATCTGCTCGGCAGCGTAGCGCAGGACGGCTTCACTCACGCCTCCAGAGTTACCGAAGATCACACCCGCACCCGTCTTGAAACCCATGGGCAGGTCCAGGGATTCCGGCTGCAGCTTCCCGAACTGGAGGCCCGCGCCCTCGATCATGCGGGCAAGCTCCTGGGTCGTCAAGACGAAGTCAACGTCCCGCACGCCGTCCTTCTCAAACTCCGGGCGCGTGGCCTCGAACTTCTTCGCGGTGCACGGCATGATCGACACCACAACCAGGTCCTTGGCCTCGCGGTTGAACTCCGCCGGCAGCATCTCCTTGGCCAGCGATCCGAACATTTGCTGGGGCGAGCGGCAGGAGGACAGGTTCGGCAGCATGTCCGGACAGTACTGCTCGGCAAACTTTACCCAGCCCGGACAGCAAGAGGTGAACTGGGGCATCCTCTCGCCCTTCACAAAGCGCTTCAGGAACTCGGTGCCCTCCTCGATCACCGTCAGGTCCGCCGCGAAGCATGTGTCGTAGACGCGATCGAACCCCATTGCCCGCAGGCCTGCCACGATCTGGCCGATGGTCACCACGCCCGGATCCAGGCCGAAACACTCGCCCAGGGCAACCCGCACCGCGGGAGCGATCTGCGCCACCACGATCTTGGTGGGGTCCTCCAGCGCCTTCCACACATCATCCACGTCAGACTTCGGCGTGATTGCCCCTGTGGGGCAGACCGCAGCGCATTGGCCGCAGTAGACGCATTCCACACCGCTCAGGTCCTTGCCGAAAGCCGGCCCGACAGTCACCTGGCTGCCGCGGTTGGCGAAATCGATGGCGCCGATGCCCTGAACCTCCGAGCACATCCGCACGCAGTCACCGCAGAGCACGCACTTGTTCGGGTCCCGCACCAGCGAGGGCGAACTGCGGTCGATGGGCGCTTCCTTCGCGGTTCGCTTGAAACGCACTTCCTGGATGCCCAGGCGCCGGGCAAGCCCCTGCAGCTTGCAGGTACTGCTCCGGGCGCAGGTGGGGCAACTCTGGTCGTGGTTCGCCAGGAGCAGCTCCACCGCGATCTTCCGCATCTCCCGAATCTCTTCAGTGTTGGTGCGAAGGACCATTCCCGGCTCCGGCGCGGTGGAACACGAAGTGACAATGCCCCGACCTTCGATGTCCACGATACACAGCCGGCAAGCGCCGTAGACGCTGAGATTCGAGTGGTAGCAGAAGGTGGGAATGTCGATGTTCGCCTTCCGGCAGAGTTCCAGCAGATTCGGCTCGCCCTCGATTGGGATCTGGCGGCCGTCGATGGTGACAAAGCTGTCGCTGGTCATGATATCGCTCCCGAGATCGCATTGAACTTGCACGCCGCCACGCATGCCCCGCACTTGATGCATTTCGCCGGGTCGATCACATGCGGCTGTTTGCGCTCGCCCGAAATTGCTCCCACCGGGCAGGTGCGCAGACACAGGCCGCAACCCTTGCACAACTGGGCATCGATCTCCGGCGTGAGCAGCGCTTTGCACTTGCCCGCCGGGCAGCGCTTCTGAAACACGTGGGCCTCGTACTCCGCCCGGAAATGCCGCAGTGTGGAGAGAACCGGGTTCGGCGCGGTCTTCCCAAGGCCGCAAAGCGACCCTTTCTGAACCGCCACCGCCAACTTTTCGAGAATGTCCAGAGTGCCCTGGTCTGCCCGGCCCTCCACGATGTCATCCAGCAAGGCCAGCATCTGCTTGGTGCCCTCCCGGCACAGGACGCACTTGCCGCAGGACTCATTCTGGGTGAACTGCATGAAGAACCGGGCCATGGCCACCATGCAGGTGTTGCGGTTCATGGCCACCAAACCGCCCGAACCTACCATCGCCCCCACACCGCGCAGGGAGTCAAAGTCCAGCGGCAGGTCGAGATGCTCCTCAGTCAGGCATCCGCCCGACGGCCCGCCGATCTGCACCGCCTTGAACCCTTCCGGGTCGATGCTCCCGTCCTTCCGGGTGATCCCGCCGCCGATATCAAAGATGATTTCCCGCAGCGTGGTGCCGAAGGGCACCTCGATCAGCCCGGTGTTAGCCACATGCCCGGTCAGCGCGAATGTCTTCGTGCCCGGGGACTTCTCGGTCCCGCGCCGCCGGAACTCCGCCGCGCCCATGTTCAGGATGAGGGGGATGGTTGCCAGCGTCTCCACGTTGTTGATGACCGTGGGCTTGCCCCACAGGCCGCTTTGAGCCGGAAACGGCGGCTTCGGGCTGGGCATCCCGCGATGGCCCTCGATGGAGGCGATCAGCGCAGTCTCCTCACCGCACACGAATGCCCCCGCGCCTTCCATCACGTGGAGCTCCAGCTTCAGGCCTGTGCCGAACACATTGTCGCCCAGGATGCCCATCGCCCGGGCATCTTCCACTGCTTTCTTCATCCGGGCCACCGCCAGCGGATACTCGGCGCGCACGTAGACGTAGCCTTCATCCGCGCCAATTGCCCGGGCGGCGATCATCATGCCCTCGATCACCCGGTGCGGCGCGCCTTCCATGACGCTGCGGTCCATGAACGCGCCGGGATCGCCCTCGTCGCCGTTGCAGATCACGTACTTCTTGCTTTCAGGCTGAATGCGGGTCAGCTCCCATTTTCGGCCCGTGGGGAATCCACCGCCGCCGCGTCCGCGGATACCCGAGAGTGTGATCTCCTCGCAGATCGTCTCCGGCTTGAGTTCCGTGAATGCCCGTCGGGCCGCGACATAGCCGTCATTGGCGATGTACTCCCGGATGTCTTCCGGGTCCATGATCCCGCAGCCCGCGAGGACTGTGCGAGTCTGGCGCTGGTAGAAGGGGATCTGCGCGGTGCCCTTACAGGGGGTGTGCGCGACCGGGTCCACATACAGGAGCCGGTCCACGACCTCCCCTCGCACCAGTGTGGCCTCGACGATTTCCGCGACGTCTTCGGGCCGCACCCGCGTGTAGAGGACTCCGTCGGGCTCCACCGTCACCAGCGGGCCCATCTGACAGAAGCCCTGGCATCCGCTCATGGAGACGAGCACCGAGCCGCGATCCGTGTGCTCATTGAATTCCACGGCCACTTTCAGACCTGCTGTGGCAACCTGCTCCACGAAGGCCTCGAACACGTCCAGGGCGCCGTTGGCGATGCAGCCCGTCCCGCCGCAGATCACTACTCTGCGTGCTGCCTTCTCGCTCGCCTGCTTGTATGCCGCCGCCGTCTCTTCAAGAGTCGTCACTGGAGGGGTCATGCGCTCGCCTCTTCCGCCAGGATGTCCTCGACGATGCTGACAGCTTTCTCGGGGGTCACCTGGCCATATACGGTTTCATTTACAACCATCGCCGGTGCCAGACCGCAGGCGCCCAGGCAGGAAACAGTCTCCACAGTGAACAGCATGTCTCCGGTGGTGTCCTGGTCTTCCCCCAGCCCCAGCCGCTTCTTGATAGCGTCCAACAGGTCCATGGAGCCCTTCACATTGCAGGCCGTACCGTTGCAGAGGCGGACTAGATACTTGCCTTTGGGCTTGAGGGTGAAATGGGCGTAAAAGGTGGCTACCCCATACACCCGCGCCGGGGGCACTCCCAGGGACGTCGCCACATATGTGAGCACCGCTTCGGGCAGGTAACGGTACTCCTCTTGCACCTGCTGCAGGATCGGGATGAGCTTCGCCGGATCGCGCCCATTCCTGTCCAGAATCTCGCAGACTTTCTCGAACTTTCGCGTTGTCGCGTAACCGTTGCTGAGGGGTTGGTCAATCGCGCTCATCGTCAAGTCCTCCTGTGTGCTCGGCGGAGCGGAGCATGTTCTCGAGTCGGTTGCTCAGCACAGCCAGGCTCGCTGATAACGACACGTTCTCCAGGATGATCGGGTCCGGCACGGTAATGTCCGCGGGTGCGAAATTCCAGATGGCTTTGATCCCGCTGCGCACCATGAGATCGGCCACTTCCTGAGCCTGATCGCCCGGCGTTGTGATGATCCCGATGTGCACGTGCATCCGTCGGACGAGGTCTGCGAACTTGTCCAGATGCAACACGGCCTTGCCATGTATCTCCGTGCCGACCTTGGCGGGATCAATGTCGAATGCCGCGACGATGTTCAGACCGCTCTCCTCGAAGCCTCTGTACCCCAGCAGCGCGCTCCCCAGGTTCCCGGCGCCCACCAGGAAGGCTTCGGTGGCATTGCGCCAGCCGAGAGTGTCTTCGATCACATCAATAAGCGCCTGCACCGGATAGCCCACCTTGGGCCTGCCGGTGATCCCCGTCGCCTGCAGGTCCTTGCGCACCTGGGTGGGCTGCAGCCCGAGCTCCTCGGCGATGTGAGTACACGAAACGACCTCGCGTCCCAGCCCCTGAAGCGTCCTCAGCAGCCGCAGATATGACGGCAGCCTTCTCAACGCGGGTACCGGTATCGCATCTGTGACTTTGTTCATTGTCCGGCCCTCCTTCATCGCAAAAATCGCGGGTGTTCCGAAATCGTGTGCTAACAGGCCGCACCGTCCACCACTGCAGTCTCCACCACGTCAACTGTCCTGCGCCAGGCACGCCCCGTCTCCATGAACGCCCTGATATTGGCCATCGGCGTATCTTGGGGCAGGTCGCAGCCGGTGCTCAGGATGAACCCCGGCACGTCCTGCATCGATTCCAGCAGCTCGCGCGTCACCGCGGACACCGTCTGCTCATTGCCCCGCAGGATGGCCACCGGGTCGATGTTGCCAATAAGCAGCGTATCCTGGTCAAGTGTGCGAGCCAGCCGGCTGAAGTCCATGGGGCTGTCCAGGCTCAAACCCGCCGCACCTGTCGCCGCCATGTCCTCGACGATGTGCGCCGTATCCCCGCAGATGTGCAGGATCACCTCGGCATCATCCATCAGCCCAATCACCTCGCGGGCGTATGAGCCGGCGAACTCCCGGTACTGCTTCGGCCCGAGCATGACCGCCGTCGGGTCGAGCATCATCAGGAAGTCCGCCCCGCTTTCCAACAGCGCCCGGGCATAGCGCGTCACCGTCTGGGCCGCGAACTCCAGCACCGCGTGGGCAGTCTCCGGGTCCATGACCACGTTCATCGCAAGCTGCGTGGCATCGCACATGAGCCCGGCCAGAGTGTACGGGCCGGTGATGTACGCTCCCACCGGCACCGGCAGACCCGCCCGCAGGTGCTTCATGACCTCGAGATAGACCATGACTCGGCCGTCCGCCAGGATGTCCACGTGCCGGAACTTGCGCAGGTCATCGAGGCTCTTGACCTCGTGTCCCTCCACCGTCGGGGTATTGTCCAGCGGGAAACGCACAGGCAGCCCCAGCGCACTGGCCTCCACCGACAGGTCCATCAGGAACAGGAGGGCATCCGGCCGGGTGGCCTCGTACAGGCGCGCAATGCTCTGGTACTGGACTGAGTGGTTGAACTGGTTCTGTTTGACCGAGGAGCGCGTGAGGTTCAGTCCGGGGTAGCCCATGAGGGGCATGATCGCCCGGCGGCCCTCCTCGTAGTAAAGCGTACCGGCGAGTTCTCTCAGGGAACGTCGGGCGTCTCGCGAACGGTTTGAAAGAGGTTTCATGGTATGTCTCTCCCGGTGAAGCGCGCGAGATTTCCGCGCTTCCTTATCGATATTGTTATATCGATACTTTATTATCGATACAATACTACCCATTTCATTGCCTGTCAATCCCTTTTTGAGAAAAAATGCGCAATCTTTCCCGCGCGCACAGCAGAGCAATGTTGAAGACCGGAAATGGGCGGTGGCGTCCAGGATGGGAGAGGAATCATCGCCGCCGCCGGGGAGTGCCTGGGGGGGGGAAGGCACTGCCACCGGCGGCGGCGATGTACAACCAAAGAGTACAACCCACTCGGGTCGAACGGCAATCGCGGGTCCCTGCCCCGCTACTCGCTTGGCTCTTCGAACCTTTTACCCCGCGCGTTCGCTGACCAAACACCCAATTGCCGATGGCGCCCTGGCGGCCGCAAAAGGTTCCAAACGCCGCGGAAATCCGGTATAATTCAAAGACGCTGGGTTACTGAATTGTATCCCTGCCCGCCACAGTGGGCGCTACAGGAGGTGGGAAATGTGCCCGATGTTCGTTTCGAAATTCGCTGCCCGGGGGCCGAGAAGGTCTTCATCGCCGGCGACTTCAACAACTGGGATCCGTCCGCGCGCCGGATGAAGCGCGTCCGTCGCGGGGAGGACGTCTTTGTCGCTCGGATCGAGCTCGAACCGGGGCGATACGAGTTCAAGTACGTTGTAGACGGCGAGTGGTGTTGCTGCCCTTGCGCCGAGCGGGTCCCCAATGCCCTCGGTGACGAAAACTCAGTCATCGAGGTATGCGAAGAGTAGCCGCTTCAGACCGCGGGCGCCGGCAACCGGTCCGCCCGCGTCGCGATTATCCCTAAAGTGTCGATTAGCCTGGAGCCGTGGTCACCCACGGCTTCATTCGCCTCCGGCAACCTCCGCTCCGCCCCCGCGCCTCATGAGGTGAGTGTCCATCTCGCGCCAAGTGCTTGCCCTCGTTTCGGGCCCGTTTTCTCCGGGTCTTGCACCTGCCGCCTGCAGGAGCCAAAATAGCCGAGACGCAAGGCATCCGGTGAGCACTCTGGAGGGACCATGTCAGAGCAACGCGTTGTGATCATCGGAGCGGGACCGGCGGGGATCGCTGCCGCCCTTCACCTTGCCGACACGCCGCACTGCCGAGTCACGCTGGTCGAACGCGGGCTCGACTTACCGGACCGCGTGGCGGCTCGCGAGGGGAAGCTGCAGCCACCGGACAGTATCTCCGTAAACCTGGAGGGGTTTGGGGGCGCGGGAGCGTTTTCTGACGGCAAGCTCACCCTGACCGCTGAAGTGGGTGGGCATCTGGCGGAGATCGTGGGGCGAGACCGCGCCGAAGCCCTGATCGCCGCCGCGGACCGCACCTGGCTGGACTACGGAGCTCCGGCGCGCGTCTACGGGAGCGCAGAAGACGTGGTCGAGGCCCAGCGGCGTCGCGCAATCATGGCGGGCATGCGGCTGGTCACCGTCCCACTCAGGCACATGGGCACCGATCGCTCAGCCGCCGTGCTGGCTGCCATGCGAGAGCGCATCGGCGCGACCTGCGAGCTCATCCCCAATGCAGCGGTTGAGCGGATCATCTGCCGCGACGGGCGCGCCGCCGGAGTTGAGCTCTCGGATGGACGGCAACTCGAGGCCGACTACATCATCGCCGCTCCGGGGCGCAGCGGACAGCCCTGGTTCCAGGCCGAGACGCGACGCCTGGGCCTGGAGACCGAGGCTAGCCCGGTGGACCTGGGCGTTCGCGTTGAAGCCCCTGCGGCGGTGCTGGATTGCCTCACCGAGCACCTGTACGAGTTCAAACTGCTTTACTGGTCGCCCACTTTCGACAACCTGGTTCGCACGTTCTGCGTCTGCCCGCGAGGCGAGGTAGTCACCGAACGCCTGGGCGACGTCATCACCGTCAACGGTCACAGCTACGCGGATCGGAAAACCGAGAACACCAACTTCGCGATACTCGTCTCCAGCCGCTTCACCCGGCCATTCGACGACCCCATCGCGTACGGTCAGTACATCGCGCGCCTGGCCAATCTCCTGGGCAAGGGCGTTCTGGTGCAGCGCCTGTCTGATCTCAGGGCCGGCCGGCGATCCACGCCCGGACGCCTCGAGAAATGCCCCATCTCCCCCACTCTCACCACCGCTGAGCCGGGCGATCTGAGCTACGTCCTGCCGTACCGGCACCTGAAGGCCACCCTCGAGATGATAGACGCCATCGACCAGATCGCACCGGGGCTGGACGGCCCATCGACGCTGCTCTATGGGGTGGAAGTGAAGCTGTATTCGGCCCGCGTAAAGGTCTCGAACAGCCTGGAGACCCAGATACCCAATCTCTTCACATGCGGGGACGGCGCGGGTGTCACCCGCGGGCTTATGCAGGCTTCCGCTTCAGGGCTTGCGGTGGCCGAGGAGATCGCTTCACGAGTATCCGCTCAGGGCTGATTGCATTACATCAACTGGAGCAGGCACCGTGTCCATCACCGACCTGAAGCCGTGGTTCCACAAGCACCTTCTCAGCGAGATACTCCCGCGCTGGCTGGAATCCGCTCCAGACCCGTCCGGGTTCCTTCACCCAGGGCTCGATCGCCGCTGGCAGCGCACCGGCCGCCCCGAGGCGACCCTGGTGAGCCAGTGCCGCCTGATCTACAACTTCGCCGTGGGCTGGCGGCGGTCGGGTGACAACGCTTACCGCGAGGCCGTCCGTCTCGGCTCCTCATTCCTGGTGGCGCATTTCCGCGACCGCGAAGTCAGCGGCTGGCATTTCGCGGTGGATGCCCAGGGCAATCCCACCGACCGGCGGCGCGATGCCTATGGGTATGCGTTCTGCATCTTCGGCCTGTCACACGCCTCGGCGGTGCTCGCTGACGAATCCCTGCGCCGGCTTGCAATGGATACTCTTGACGAGCTGTTCACCCGCTTCGCCGATGATCGTGGGGGGCTCATCCCACACCTCGACCCGGACTTCAGCAATCCGCCCCCGGGCCGCAGTCAGAACCCGCTCATGCACCTGTTCGAGTCCCACCTCGCACTCGTCGAGCACCACGGACCGGACCCTCAGGTCATGGCTTCGGCCAACCGGCTTGCAGATTTCGTCCACCGCATCGCGGGCAACTCTGCACTGGGCATATTGCCCGAAGTGTACGACAACCGGTGGCAGCCGCTGCCCCGCGAGAAAGGTGGCCGGATGGACCTTGGGCACGCCATGGAGTGGGCCTTCCTGCTCTCGCGCGGGGTCGAACTCGGACTCTCCGCCGAATGGCTTCCCGTCGCATCAGCCCTGCTCCAGCGAGGGCTCGAAGTCGGCCAGGACCCCGCAGGCGGGCTGCACTCCAACCAGGCCCCCGATGGCGGCCTTCTCCCCGGCCCCAAAGGCTGGTGGCAGCAGGCCGAGACTATCCGCACGCTGACCCATTTCATGCAGACCCACGACCGGGCAGACCTGGAGCCGCTGATTCGTCTGAATCTCGACTTCGTCAAGCGCTCCTTCATCGACCCCGTGTTCGGAGGCTGGTACAACCACGAACCCGGGCCCGATGCCACCGACGCAGACCGCCGCAAGGGCGATGTCTGGAAGGTGGACTACCACGTGGTCGGCATGTGCGACGAGGCGCTCCGGGTACTCTGAACGGACCGGGCAGGTCTATGCGGGGCATTGGGAGAAACGCCGCTGCCAGGTGACGCTGCGCCGGAAACCAGGCGCGGATAGGAGACGCCCATGCCAACGAATAAGCCAAACGTTCTTGTCTTCTTCACCGACGACCAGCGATTTGACGCCGCACGTTGCCTCGGTGACCCTCAGGTGATCACGCCCAACATCGACCGCCTCGCGGCCCGGGGAACGGTGTTCACCCACGCCCACATCCCCTCCGGAACCAGCGCGGCGGTTTGCATGCCCAGCCGCGCCATGCTCCACTCCGGGCGTACGCTGTTCCATCTTGAGGGCGCGGGGGAGCGCATCCCCACCGAGCACACCACCCTCGGCCAGGCCCTGCGAGAGAACGGTTACCGGACCTTCGGAACAGGCAAGTGGCACAATGGCACCGAGGCCTTCAACCGCAGTTTCTCCGAAGGCGACGAGATCTTCTTCGGCGGCATGGCCGACCACTGGAATGTTCCCGCGTACCACTACGACCCGTCGGGCAGGTATGATGCCACGTGTCTGATGGTGCCCGAGCCTGCGAAGTCCAACAAGACCGTGGCGCGGCGCTGCGATCATATACACGCCGGTCGCCATTCCACCGACATCCTGCGTGATTCCGCCTTGAGCTTCCTGCGCAGGCAGGACGGCACTCAGCCGTTCTTCGCATACGTGTCGCTGCTCGCACCGCACGACCCACGCACCATGCCCCGGCAGATCCTGGAGATGTACGACCCGGAGGCGCTGGAACTTCCGCCCAGCTTCATGCCCGAGCACCCCTTCGACAATGGCGAGCTGAAGATCCGGGATGAGCTTCTCGCGCCCTTCCCGCGCACCCCGGAAGACACTCGCCGGCACCTGGCCGAGTACTACGCCATGATCTCCCACCTTGACGCCGCCCTGGGGAGCGTGCTGGACGAACTGGACGCGCAGGGTCTTGCGGACAACACCATCATCGTGTTCGCGGGCGACAATGGCCTGGCGCTGGGCCGACACGGGCTCTTCGGCAAGCAGAGCTGCTACGATCACAGCATCCGTGTGCCACTGATTTTCGCCGGCCCGGGGATCCCCGCCGGCGTGCGCACCGATGCCCTGGTCTACCTGCTGGATATCTTCCCGACCCTCTGCGACCTCACCGGCACTCCCATTCCCGCTTCAGTGGAGGGCCGCAGCATGGCTGCCGTATTCCGTGATCCCGGCGTTCCCGTGCGCGACTCCCTGTATTTCGCCTACTGCGACAGGCACCGCGCGGTACGTAAAGGCCGCCATAAGCTCATCGAGTACGTGGTCAACCAGCGCCACAGCATGACCCAACTCTTTGACCTGGCGGAAGATCCATGGGAACTGACCAACCTCGCAAACAGCCCCACTTACAGGGACACAGTGGCGGACCTGCGTCGCGAGATGCTGCGCCTGCGGGATGAATGGCACGACCGCGCCACTGATTGGGGCAGAACATTCTGGAGCCACTGCAACTTCGCCTGATCCCCGCCACGGAGGCCCTCAAGATGCCCGACATGCCCGACATTCAGGCCCTGCGCAGGCAAGCAGCCGGCGGCACCTTCTGCATTGTGCCCTACTGTCACCCGGATTTCGCATGGACACACCACCGCGAATGGCACGAGGAGCGCTATGCCGTGAGCACCGCCGAAGCGCTGGACATCATGGCGCGGCGGCCGGAGTTTCGTTTCTGCATGGAGCCGTGGATCGACCAGGTAGTCCCATTTCTTGAGCGCTGCCCCGACCGTACCGAAGACCTGCGGGCGCGCCTCAACTCGGGCCAGATGGGAGTGCAAGCATTCACACTCACCAGCCCGCGCCCGGCAACCTGTCCCGATGAGAGCTTCCTGCGAAATATGACTCTCGGGCGCAAGCAGTACCTGTCCTTCGCACCGTCTGCGCGCCTGGATGTCATGTCCTGCCCCGATGTGGGCATCGGCCACAGCCAGATGCCCCAGGTGTGCCGACTCGCGGGGGCCCGCATGTACCGCGGCTGGCGTTCGGACTCGGCCCTGTCCGCGAAAGGTGTGCCACGGGACTTCCTCTGGCGAGGTCTGGACGGGACGGAGATGATGACATCCCGTGGGTGCTACGGCGGCCTCGTCAATGGCGCGCTCATGCCCCCGGATTTCGCCACGCGGTGGGAGGAAGTGACTGCACAACTCTTCGAGCACGAGCTTCGCAAGTCTCTGGAGAACTCATCCACGAACACATGGTGGGTAGCTCAGGGCATGGACGACGCCCGCCCTCTGCGTGTCTTCCCCACCGACGAACTCCTGCCCATTTTCGACTTCATTGAAGAATGGAACCGCCGCGAGGAGAGCCGCATGGTCCTTTGTACCCCCAACGAGTACCTGGACCGCCTGCGCCAGGAGAACCTTCCCGTCTGGGAAGGCCTGGTCGATCCGGTCGACGTGGCCTACAACAGCGGCTGGCATGGCGCCCAGGGACTGTGGCGACTTCGGCAGGAGTTCGATTCCGCGATGGTCCTCGCGGAACGCGCCTGTGCTCTCGCGTCCATCGCCGGGTATACGAGCGTAGCCGGGCCCGACCGCCTCGAAGAGCTGTGGACCGAGTGTGTGCGAATCATGTCCCACGCGCTCCAGTGGATCTTCACCCGCGACTGGAACTGGCTGCTGAGCCGCGCGCGCTGGGAGCTTCGACAGGCCAATGAGGAGGCCGATCGAGCAATCGCGGCGCTTGCTCAGGCGGGGCGCCGGTCCGACGGTCCCCGGCCCCTGGTGCTCTTCAACCCGCTGCCGGTGGATCGCGAGGAGATCGTCGAAGTCCCCTGGGTGCAGCCCCGCCAGGACTGCTCCGGCTACCGGGTCACCGACGCGGACGGCAACGAACTCCCGATCCAGCTCGGCGAGCAATGGGGCGAGACCTGGGGGAACCGCCTGGTCGAAGCGCCCCTCATCTTCCGCGCGCGTGTGCCGGCCATGAGCGTCGCGGTCTACAATGTGACCGATGGTCCCGGGCCAACGGGGACTTCAGCTCCCGAGGGCGACCTGCTGGACAATGGCCACCTGCGAGTCCAGCTATCACCCCGGGGCATCCAGCGCATCCACGACCCGGCCACGGGGATCGAGTGGAACGCGCCCATCGGCTCTTGCATCGGCGACTGTCGCCTCTACGAAATGGCCGAGGGCGTCCTGCATATCGGCCCCATCACCGGGGAGATATCCGGCCGCGAGGGCGCCGGACGCTGGATCCTCACTGGACCGATCCGCTGGGTCTACCGATGGGAGACCAGTTACCACGGCCAGCGGGTGGTCCAAGACGTCATCATGGACCGCGATGCCCCGCACATCGACCTGCTGACACGGGTCTTCTGCCCGGGGGCCAACGGCTTTTTCGCACTTTGCCTGGACCTGCCCATCGGTGGCGACCTGAATGTGGACATCCCATTCGGCGTGGAGTCCCGCGATCTCACCGACGAGCCCTACGCGATGGACATGCCCGCGAGCTTCCACAACATCGAGCGTCACCGCAAGGGCCAGTTCTGGGCGCGCAGTTTCGCTTCGATCAGTGACGGCGAACGCGCGATCTCCGTCATCACCGTGGATGGCGACAAGTACTGGACCTGGGATGCCGACCAGCGCCGGTTGAGGCACATCCTCTCTACTCCGCTGGACGATGTGGACCACGGCGCGAACTGGGAGGGCGACGTGACCAAAGCGCGTCTCGCCCTGGGTTGGCATGACTTCCGTCATCGGATTATTCTGCACTCCGGGGACTGGCGCTCCGCAGGCATCTGCGGGCAGTCTGACGCCGCCCGCATGCCCCTGCGCGCTGTCAAGCCGCTGGGGCCACAGCCCGAGGCGCGTGAAGAGCCCTCTGCACCCGGTGGCCTGGCCATCGAGCCCGCCTCGGTGCGCCTCTCGGCTTTCTACGAAACCGAACGCGGCTACGTCCTGAGACTCTATGAGTGTGCGGGAGAGACACCTGTGGCGCGCGTCACACTCCCGGCGCCGTTCCTGAAGGCCGTGCGTACGGACTTCAACCTGGAACCACTGGACGCACCCGTCAGTCTCGACGAGGCCGAACTGCGCGTCCCCCTGCGCCCGTGGGAGATCGCGACCATCAAGCTCGTGCGCTGACCTCTACTCACCCCGGAGGGCAACCATGCACTGTTCGATGCTCTCGCCCGAACAGATCCTGCGGGTCCACGAGGCATCCCTGCGCCTGCTGGAGCGCGTTGGCGTCCATCTGCCGCATCCGGAGATGCTGGACCGCTTCGCTGCTTGCGGAGCCACCGTGGACTTCGCGGCCCAGACCGTCCGCATTCCGGGGGACCTCGTGCAGTCCTGCCTTGCCTCTGCGGGGAAACAGTTCACTATTTACGGACGCGACCTGTCCCGCACGGCTTCCTTCGGCACGGGCGCCCGCAATTACAACAGCATCGCGGGCGAGGCGTCCTGGGTCGAGGAGCCCGGCGGCAAGCGGCGCTATGCAACCCTCGCCGACGCTGAAACCGCCTCGCGCATTGGCGACGCGCTGGAGCATATCAACATCGTCGGCGCGATGTCCGATCCGGCCGACGTTCCCGCGCCTGTCCGCTGCATCGCGGTTCTCGCCAGAGTGATCCGCCAGACCACCAAGCCCGTGACATTCTGGTATCACGACCGCGCATCGGCCCGGTATATCAATGAGATGATGATTGCCCTGCGCGGGGATGAGGCTCAGGCGGAGCAGTTCCCGGTCTGCTACCCGTTCCTGGAGCCCATCAGTCCCCTGCGCTTCCCCTTCAATGGCGTGGACCTGCTCTTCGAGACCGCGCGCCTCAACCTCCCCGTGCCGGTGGGGCCGATGGCGCAGATGGGTCTGTCGGCACCATGCACCATCGCGGCTACACTGGCCCAGGAGAACGCCGAGATTCTTGCGGGGATCTGCATTACCCAGCTTATCCGCCCCGGCATGCCCGTGTGTTACGGGGGCATACCCCACGCCTTCGACATGCGCACCACCCAGCTCATTTTCGCCGGCCCGGAGCAGGCGATCATGGGCGTCGCCATGACCGAAATGGGGAAACATTACGGCCTGCCGGTATACATCAACGTGGGACTGACGGACTCAAAACGCGTGGATGCCCAGGCGGGACTGGAGACCGGGCTGACTCTCATGCTCGGGGCCGCTGCCGGAGCCGATATCTTCGGCCACATGGGTATCTCCGGCGTGGACCAGGCGTCCTCACTGGATATGCTGGTCTTCCAGGACGAGGTCATCGGATTCGTGGAGAGCGTTCTGCGCCATGTGGATTTCAGCAACGAGGCCTTCGCTCTGAATGAATCCGTAGAAGTCGGCCCGGGGGGCAGTTTCGTGGATCGTGACCATACCGCGATGAACTTCAGACAGCAGCTGTGGTTTCCGCGACTTCTAGACCGGAACTTCTACCAGGCCTGGCTGGACGGCGGCGCACTGAGCACCGAAGACCGCTGCCGCGCGCGCAAGCAGGAACTGATCGCCGCGCACCAGCCCGAGCCCCCTTCCGACGACCTGTGCCGGGCGCTGGATGAGATTCTTGCCGCCGCCGCACGGGAGCTTGCGCCTGACTGGCAGCCGTGACGCCCCTACTCGTGCGACCCGGGATAGTTGGGCCCGTACAGGATCGGCTTCGACCGGATACCCAGGTCGCCGTTGACCACAAAGGGTTCGCCGCGTTCGGCGAGGTGCGCAACCATCCTCTGTCGCCAGGCTGCGAGAATCTCCGCCTGCGCCGGGTCACCGGCGAGGTCGTTCAACTCGCCCGGGTCGCTTTCCAGATCGAACAGTTCCTGCTTGCCCGTGGCCGCATAGTAGATGTACTTCATCTTTCCGTCCGTGAGCGCGTTCCAGTAGTTCTCCGGCCAGTAACAGGTGCTGTGCTCCAGATCAATAGCCTCGCGCCAGTCTTCATCGTTCCCCGTGACCGGTCCAAACAGGCTCTTACCGTCGAAGCGCGCCGGATCCACGTTGCTGCCGGCCGCCTCGAGGAACGTGGGTAGCAGATCGCGCAATTCCACAGGGTGTGCCAGCGTCCGACCACGAGGGGCATTCATGCTGTCCGGCCAACGCAGTAGCATGGGAATGCGCGCCGACCCTTCATAGGCGTAGGTTTTCCGCCACAGGTGATGGTCGCCCAGCATGTCGCCATGGTCGGAGGTGAACACGATCAGCGTGTCGTCCAGCATCCCTCTGGTCTCCAGGACCGCCAGGATCCTCCCGATCTGCTCGTCGATGAAGCTCACACTTCCGTAGTAAGCTCTCCGCGATCGCAGCACCTGCTCCACACCAAGGTCGCCGCGCGGGGTGTCTTTGGGAACCTCCACGCCGCGCATGGCATTGCGTTCCGCCCAATCACCGATCACCGCCGGGAGCACCGGGGCGTCGGCGTACTGGTCCATGAAGCGCTGTGGCGGGTCATAGGGACTGTGCGGACGGGCGAAGGACACCTTCAGAAAGAAGGGTTCCGCGCGGTCATACGACTGGAGGAAGCTGACGGCGGTGTCCCCGGTCCAACGCGTGGGGTGTAGTTCCTCAGGCAGCTTGTAGACCCCCGCCTGGTAGTCGTTCCACCCGATCCCGGTGGCATCGGGGTTCAGGTCCGGCGCCTGCTCGCGGAACCATTGCCGGTAGTCACTCACGAATCCTTCGGTTTCGCAGCGCCCCGACTCGTCCAGAATCGTCTGATGAAACCCGTGGAGGTTGCGCTGTGGGAACCAGTGCATCTTGCCGATGCCGGTGGTGTAGTAGCCGGCCTCGCGCAGCATTCGCGGCATCTCGTTGGGATACTCATACCCGACCCGGCCATACCCCAGCATCCCGTGGCCCCAGGGAGACATGCCTGTGAGAAGGCCGGAGCGCGCCGGAGTGCAACTTGGAGTGGAGGAATAAGCGCAGCGGAAGAGAACACCCTCACGAGCAATGCGGTCCAGATTCGGGGTGTGTATGTGAGGGTTCCCGTCGGCACCCACGCAATCTGCTCTGTGCTGATCGGTCATCAGCAGGAGGATGTTGGGCCTGCGCGCCGCTTCCTGCCCTGCGCCGATGCCCGCCTGGGTCGCCGCGAGTCCAACCGCCGTTGTCCCGATGAACTGCCGCCTTGTCATAACCGGCTCACCTCAACCGTGCGCAGTCTCGCTTGTCTCGCTGGGAGGTCTCACTATGTCCGTGCAACCTGACTTTACCCGCCTGCACACCGCCCTCATGTGCGGCGTTCCGGACCGGGTCCCCACTGCGGAACTCAAGTGCGAGGACTTCATCAAGGAAGCGTTTCTCGGCCGAGCCCTGCCATCCCTCTCAGCCGATCCTCGCGGCTACATCCAGGCCGACATCGAGTTCCACTGGAATGCCGGCTACGATTTCATCCGCGTGGCGCCGACCCTCGCCTACACGGAACACTGGGTCGCCGCTCGTCACGCATACGCGGTGGGGTCGCCTGAACAGCGCCAGCGTAAGTGGGCCATGGCGCATGAGGGCATCATCCGCACCCAGGATGACTTCGACCGCTTCCCCTGGCCTGACCCCGCTGATGCGACCTATGAGTGGCTTGAAATCGCCTCCGACCTCACTCCGCCGGAAATGCAGCTGGCCACCAGCCTCAAGGGCGGCGGCATCTTCGAACGCGCCTGGATGCTCATGGGCTTCGAGGCCTTCAGCTTCGCGCTGTTGGAGAACCCCGACCTTGTCGCCCGGCTCATTGACCGTACCGGCGAGATCTACTACGGCTTCCTGCGTCGAGCCTTCGAATACGACCGGGTGCGTTTCGTCTGGCTTGGCGACGACCTGGCCTACTTCACCGGCACCATGGTCTCGCCCGAGTTCTTGCGCAAGCACCTGTTCCCGTGGTATGCCCGAATCGCTGAATTGTGCCGCTCCTGTGACCCGCCGCGCGCCTTCGTGTTCCACTCCGACGGAAACCTTTGGCAGATCATCGACGACCTCGTGGCCTGCGGCATACACGCTCTGCATCCCATCGAGCCCAAGGCTATGGACATCGTCGAGGTCAAGCGCTATCTCGCCGGGCGGGTCTGCATCATCGGCAATATCGACCTGGGCTACACCCTCACCCGCGGCACACCCGAGGAAGTGCGCGAGGAGGTGCGTTGTCGCATCCGTGACTGCGCCCCCGGTGGCGGGTACGTGGTGAGCAGCAGCAACAGCGTCACCGAGTACGTGCCCATCGACAACTACCGAGCCATGCTGGCCGCGGTCGAAGAGTTCGGCAAATATCCGATCCAGGTCTGACCCTCAGACATCCAGCCGTTTCCCGAGGTCGAAGAACGCCATCCCGGCCATGATCACCGTGCTCATTTTCGCGGGGTCGATTTTCCCTCCCGGGCCAAGTATCTCGGGCGAAACGTGCACCATCTGCACTTCTCCCAGGAACAGGTCGTGGTCGCCGATGGTCTGGATGCCCACTACTTTGCACTCGATGTTCACGGGGCATTCAGCGATCAACGGCGGCTTCACATGCGTGGCGGGCAGCGGGGTAAGGCCCGTCTGCGCGAACTTGTCCGTGTCCCGTCCAGACATCTGACCGCACGCCCAGACCTTGTCCAGCATATCCCCGGTGGGCAGGTTGATCACGTACTCGCCCTGCGCCGAAATCAGCCCGTGGGAGTACGTGGCGGGCCGAATGGCCACCCCGCAGATCACGGGCTCGCGAATACTGATATTGAACACTTCGCCGAGGGTGATGATGTTCGGCTGGCCGTCTGCATCAACGGAGGTAATCAGCCCCGCAGGAGTGGGATACACGGGGCGGTAGGTATCGTACGATACGCGCTCACTGGTCATACTCAGGGTCTTCCTCGTATGGATTGCTGTGTCGACATTCTCTGCGAACGTTCGCGCCCCTCAAGGCCGCCGGATGTGCCCGAAACCGCAGTCCGCTCAGGGCTCGGGACCGGCACTCGCGACCGTCTGTGAGGCTCAGCCCTCGTCCTGCCACAGTTGCGCAACGGCAATCATCGCCTTGAGCCCCCACAGGTGGCACCAGGTGTTCTGCGCCCAGTCCTTGCCCATGTACCCGTAGTTGACACCCGCCGGGTATGTCAGCAGGTGCGTCCTCTCCATCTTGTCCAGCGTCTCATCGATCCAGGTCAGGTACTTCCTGTCTGCAGTGGCCCGGTAGGCCAGGCAGCATGCCACGATCATCTGCGCCATGCGGTCGTACACGCAGGGCGTGCCGGGCTCCGTCGTGCCGCCATCGCCCACAATGGGCGGAACCGTCGGGTCTGACCCGTCCCGGTTCGTGTGCCGATACCAGCCGCCGTCCGGCGATCTCAAGTGCTTGCCCAGGAAGTCCATGGCTGCGAGACCGCGCTCGCGGAACCTCTCGCCCTGCCCGTGCAGATAAAGCCGCAGGCAGGCCTGGGCCATGTTGGAGTTGGTGTGCGTGAACTTGGTGGTGTGTTTCGGCACCTCCACTCCGGGGTACCCGGCGTGGAACCAGCCCCCGAACTCCTCATCCCACATTGCCTCATGCCCCAGGTCCACAAGCTGCCGCGCCCAGTCAAGGAACCGCTGCTCATGGGTGGCCTCGTATGCCTCGAGCATCATCAGCGCCAGGTATCCCGTGGTGTAGAGCGCCTTAGGCGCGTCTGCCCTGAAGGAGTCAGTCTCCACAATATGCGCGAGCACGTTCTCAGCGGCCTCGACGAAGGTGGGTTCGGAGCGGTAGGTGTTGTAGCGCAGCAGGCCGGCCACGTTGATCATGTTGAACTCGGGGTGAAAGCCCCGGTCCCATTGCTGAGAGCGTTCATTGTACTTCAGGTAGAACTGCCTCTGCCCCGGATCCCAACCGTTGAGAACTACCCACGTAAGCAGGTCCCGGGCATCGTCAAGATGCCGTTTTTCCGTCCGCCCTCCCAGGTCGTAAATGCTCATTTTGACCAGTGCGAACTTGGATTGCTGCTGGGTATGGAAGTTGCCCTCCAGGGGCGTGGTTGGCGGGTTCGTGGAGCTGTTCTGGTGGATCGCCCTGCCACCCAGCACATCATGCCAGATGTAAGCATCATCCACCGCAAGCATGGACGCGATACGGGAGTTCACCCAGTCGCGCGAGTGTGTCAGTAGTGGGGGCGAGTCCTCGGCCAGGACAGTGCCCCCTGCGAGGGTGCAGACCAGCAGTAGAAGCGGACGGATCATCGGACCAACTCCCTGGACGGCAATCTCCGGCGCTTTACAGACTCCTGACCATGGTGTATTGTCCGTCGGTAGGCCAAGACCTTCCCCTGTCAACCAGAGACTATGAACGATGCCAATAACGGCAATTTGCCTGACACGAGCACCGGTTACGGTCGCTCGATCATCCTCGGGGCCGTCCTCCTTGCGGTGCTCGTTGGCGTAACCCCATACAACGACTACTTTATTCAGGGCAGCTACATGGCCAGCCACCACGTTCCGGTGGCCGCCACTTTCGTCTTGTTCCTGCTGACGGCGCTGATCAACCCCCTGTTGGGACGGCTCTGCGGACGCTCCCGGCTCCTGGGCACCCGAGAACTGGTGCTGGTCTGGGCGATGACCGCGATCTCATCGGGCCTGCCCTCGTCGGGCCTGATGCGCTTCCTGGTACCCGTGCTGCCCGCACTGCGCCAGTACGCATCGCCCGAGAACAAGTGGGAGGAGACACTCTTCCCGCTCATTCCCGACTGGCTCGTGCCCGTGGATGACCGGGCGATCCGCTGGTTCTACGACGGTGCACCCCCGGGCGAAGGTATCCCGTGGGCCGCTTGGGCCGGACCCATCATTGCCTGGTCGGTTCTGGCACTCCTGATCTACTGGGTCTTGCTGTGCGCCGCCGTGCTGATACGTTCCCAGTGGATCCACCGTGAACGCATGACCTTCCCCCACGTCCAGTTGCCCCTGGCGATGATCGAGGCCCCGGAACCCGGCCGGACACTCAACCGCTTCCTGGGCGACCGGCTCATGTGGATCGGCTTCACCATCGTCTTCGTCATCTACGGTGTCACCGGGCTGAGCAACTACATCCCGACGGTCCCGAAGGTCTCGGTGCTCTACCCGCACTATTACAACAGCGCCCTGCGGTTCGATGGCCTGCCCTGGAACGCCGCCAATCCAATCCTGCTCGCCATCTTCCCGTCGGTGGTCGGCTTCAGCTTCCTGCTCACCACCGAGGTTGCGCTGTCAGTCTGGGTCTTTTATATCATCGCCAAACTCCAGGCCGTGGCCTTCGCCGCCATGGGTCTCCAGATGCAGTCCCTGTATTCCGGCTACGCAGCCAAGGAGTTCTCCAGCTACCAGGATATGGGCTCATACCTGGCGCTTGTGATCTCCATCGTCTGGGTGGCTCGTCCGCACCTGCGCAAGGCCTGGCAGGCCGCGGTGTCCGGCAATAAGGAGAACCCGGACGGCCTGCCCTACTCGTGGGCTATCTTCGGCGGTCTCGCAGGCCTTGCGCTGCTGGTTCTGCTCGCGAATCACGCGGGCCTGTCCGTGCCCGTGGCAGTCTGGTTCTTCACGGCGTACGGCGCCCTCTGTATTGCTGCAAGCTGGCTCACGTCGAACACCGGCAATCTTTTCATTCCCATCAGCTTTCGCCCCGATGACTACCTTTTCTCATGCATCGGCACCCGAAGCTTCTCAGCGCGGGACATCGCCCTCCTGCGCCTGCCTTCACAGGTTTTCACGTACTACTACCGCGAGATGCTCATGCCCCACTACCTGAACAACTTCAAGCTGGCCGAGGAGACAGGCACCCCTCGCCAGTCTCTGATCGCCGGGCAGGCCATCGCGGTGATCATCGGCCTTGCGGTGGCCTGGTGGGCGCACCTGCTGCTTGCATACACCAAAGGCGCGTACGCCCTGCAGGCCCTTTCCTATCTCAATTGGTCCAAGGCGCCCTTCGAGGTGGCCTCGCGGTTCATCGCCTTGCCTCAGGGCCCCGATCCCACCAGTTACGCATTCATGGCCGTGGGTGCTGGTGCCTTCCTTGGGCTCAGCTATCTGCGCGCCACTTTCCTGTGGTGGCCCCTCCACCCCGCCGGCCTGCTCCTGGGCAGCGTTATGGAAGAGCAATGGCTTTCCATCTTCATCGCCTGGGTCTGCAAGTCCGCGATCCTGCGCTACGGTGGCGCACGAACCTACCAGCAGGCCCGTTCCCTCTTCCTTGGGCTCATCGTGGGCGAGGCCGCCATCGGCTGCGTCTGGATCATCGTCGGCTTCATCACCGGCACCGGCGTCCGCCTCCTGCCGTGACCACATCCCGCGGTGTCAGCATGATTCCTGCCAGTTCATGGCGAAAGGTTTGCTACCCGGCCGGCAGGTGTTGCCGCGGACGGGTTCAATGATGATGCGCTGCCCTCTGCGGCCGGCGCAGGGAGAGTGATCCTGGTGGAGGCTACAACAAGGTATGCTGCCGTTTTTCTGGCTTTTCTCCTTCTCGCGTCGGTCCCGGCGTTCGCCGCACAGTCGGCTGCACTCTGGCTGAAGGCCAACGGTGAGGACATTCGTGGCGAGAGTGGGGTCATGTCCCTGGGACGCGAGGGCACCATCGAGGTGCTCTCGCTCACCATGGGCGTAAGCACCCCCCGAGACACCGCGTCTGGCCTGGCTACGGGACGCCGAGCTTACGAGCCGATAGTCATCACCAAACGCATAGACAAGTCGTCACCACTGCTCGCCAGGGCTCTGACCAATAATGAGGTCATCGAAGGAACCGTACACTTTTACAGGCCGGCACCCGATGGTACCACTCACCACTATTACACCCTGCAGTTCGCTAACGCCCGGGTCGCGTCCATACGCCAGTTCCTGCCCAACGTGCTTGACCCGGCCACAGCCAGTTTGCCACCCTACGAGGAGGTCGCTTTCGTCTTTCAGACCATCAAATGGGAGTCTGTGGACGCCGGCATCACTCACGAGGACAGCATGTCGGGCCGTTCGCTGGGTTCCACCACGCCGACTGAATCCATAGTCCAGCCAGGGCCGACCGCGCCACGGACCATCAACCGCGGCATCGCCAGGCCGCAGTAGGCGCTTTGGAAGACCAGCACACACCATTGGGGCCGGCAGTCCGACTGTCGGCCCCGGCGTGTTACTGCTTCCGCCATCCCGATCCCGTGCTATAATGGTGCGGCTGCTATACCCATCCCTGCATCAGGCCCATGAACCGACCCCATACAGAGAGCCGCACGAATCATCCCCGCAGATCCCCATCACGCTCGCCATCACGCTGGCGCGGCTACATGGAAGCCTATGTCTTTCTTCTGCCCAATATGCTGGGCTTCCTGCTCCTCACTGCGGTCCCGGTGCTGGCGGCATTTGCTTTGTCTTTCTGCCGCTGGAGAGCCATCGAATCCTGGGAGGGCATCCACTTCGAGGGCCTGCGCAACTACGTGGAGATCCTCGGTTTCCACCGCGACCCGGACACCGGCGCAACAGTCGCCAATGACGGGTACTTCTGGTATTTCATGTACAACACCGCCTTCCTGATGCTTGGCGTGCCTATCGGAATGGCGATGTCCTTTTTCACCGCCCTCCTCATGAACGAGAAGATGCGCGGCATTGTGGCCATGCGCACCATCTACTTCATCCCCACCGTCTGCTCATCCGCCGCCGTGGCGGTCCTGTGGAAGTGGCTGTACAATGCGGAAGACGGTCTGCTCAATCAGCTTCTGAGTCTCGCGGGCGTAACTCACCCCCCTAACTGGCTGGGCGATCCTCTATGGGCTAAGCCTGCCCTGATTATCCTGGGGCTGTGGGTCGGGGTGGGCGGCTACAATTGCGTCCTTTACCTGGCGGGCCTGCAGAATGTGCCCGACCAGCTTTACGAGGCCGCCGAAATCGACGGCGCCGGCTGGTGGGCGAAGCTGCGGTACATCACCTGGCCGATGCTTGCCCCCACTACTTTCTTCATCCTGGTCACGTCCATCATCTCCGGCTTCCAGGGCCACTTCACCCATATCCATATTCTCACCCGTGGCGGCCCAGCAGACAGCACCACCACGCTGCTGTATTACATATACCAGCACGCCTTCGTCTGGCATAACATGGGCTACGCTTGTGCACTTTCCATGATCCTGTTTGCGCTCATCATGATCTTCACAGTCATCAACTGGAAGCAGGGCGGCCGATCGGTCGAGGTTCAGTGATCCGCCCGGCGCACATCAAGGAGGAGACGACGCATGATCGCGGTCACCGGAGGAGCCGGGTTCCTGGGGTTCCACGTCGCGAACTACTTCGCGGAGAAGGGTGAAACCTGCCACATGCTGGACATCGCACCCTTCCGCGTGGAGGACTATCCGCCGGGCACCACTTTCGCGCAGGCCGACGTGCGCGATTTCACGCAGGTTCGGGATGCCCTGGCCGAGGTGAAGCCATCCTGCATCGTCCACGCAGCAGCCGCACTTCCGCTGTGGAAGCGTGAGGACATCTTTTCCACCAATGTCGAGGGCACGCGCACCGTTATGTCCGTCGCGGGTGACCTGGGTGTGGAGCGCGTGATCCTCATCTCATCCACTGCCGTCTACGGCGTGCCCAAGGTTCACCCGCTCCTCGAAATCCACCCGATGGTAGGCGTGGGCCCCTATGGTGAAAGCAAGGTCCAGGCGGAGCAAGTCTCCGAGGCCGCCCGAGAAAGTGGCCTGTGTGTGCCCATTATCCGCCCCAAGACCTTCATCGGCACCGGGCGCCTGGGTGTCTTCCAGATCCTTTACGACTGGGTGGAAAGCGGGTGCCGCATCCCTGTCATCGGCTCCGGGAATAACCGCTACCAGCTTCTTGAGGTGGAAGACCTCTGCCAGGCCATCTACCTGTGCGCAACAGGACCGGCCGATCGCGTGAACGACACCTTCAATGTGGGTGCCGAGGTCTTCTCCACCGTCCGCGAGGATGTGGGCGCCCTGTGCGACTACGCCGGCAGTGGCGCCAGGGTCATGGGCACCCCGGCGGGTCTTGTGAAAGCCGCCCTCGCACTGTTTGAAGCCCTCCACCTGTCGCCCTTGTACAAATGGGTCTACGGCACCGCGGACACCGACAGCTTCGTCTCCACCGACAAGATCAAGACCGCCCTCGGCTGGTCCGCCCGGTACAGCAATGCCGAGGCGCTGATCCGCTCATACCAGTGGTACCTGGAGCATAAGAGCGAATCCGATTCGGCCACCGGCGTCACTCATCGCGTGGCCTGGGATCAGGGCATTCTCAAGCTCTTCAAACGCATCCTGAAGTAGCACCCAAACGGACCCTGAACCGCATGCCCGATACCGCCCACAAGTCATCCAGCCCATCCCGCGCCGATAAGCGCAGGCGCGAGCTCCTGCGCAAGTCGGCCGTTTTCGCCCTGCTCGCAATCGGCGGCGTCTCTATGGTCTTGCCGCTTCTGTGGATGCTGGCTACCAGCCTCAAGGACCCCGGCTCGATCTACGCCTACCCGCCTGAGTTCATCCCGCGCAAGCAGGCCACCGTCACCGACCCCGAAACCGGGCGCGAGTTGGGCGTCTTTATCGTCCAGCATGAGGGCCGGCAACGCCGCGTCGCCCACCTGCGCAATCTCAAGGGCAAGGCGCTGGTGCGCGATATCCGGACCGGCGAAGAGTTTGCCGTTCCCCTGTACATACAGCTAGGAAACCGATCCATCCCGTCCCTGAAACCCGAGCGCCACCTGCACGTGCGCTGGGAGAATTACCCGGACGCCTGGAAGGCCCTGAAGCTGGACAGCAACTGGCTGAGCTTCGAGGTGCCGGCGCGGCGTTTCACCCTCTTCGGCTCCACCTTCCAGACCCGGCCTTTCGGTTTTCGCGGCTTCCCCATGCAGTACGCCTTCGCCGCGTTCTACCTCAACAGCATTCTCATCTCGCTCATTGTCACCGTGGGCCAGGTGTTCACCTCCAGTCTCGCCGCGTACGCCTTCGCGCGCCTGAAGTTCCCGGGCCGCGACGCCATCTTCCTTGCGTATCTCGGCACACTCATGGTCCCCTTCGTGGTCACCATGATCCCGGTCTTCGCCATGTTCAACCTGGTCTACCTGTACGACACCTTCGCCGCATTGGCGCTGCCGGGGATGTTCTCGGCCTACGGCACCTTCCTCCTGCGCCAGTTCTTCATCTCGATCCCCGTCGAACTCGAGGACGCGGCGGCCATCGACGGCTGCAGCCGCTGGCAGATCTACCGCAAGGTGATCATGCCCCTATCCGGCCCGGCCTTGGCGACCCTGACCACCTTCGTATTCCTACAGACCTGGAACAACTTCATGTGGCCCTTGATCATGATCGACTCTGACCACCGCAAGCCCCTCATGCTGGGCCTGCACACCTTCATGGGCCGCTACAGCACAGACTGGACGCTGCTCATGGCGGCGTCAGTGATGGTCATCATTCCGGTGCTTCTGGTCTTCATCCTGGGGCAGAGATACTTCGTACGAGGAATCGTGATGACGGGCCTGAAGGGGTGAGGGGAAAGTGGTGCCCATCCTCCCGCCATGGTTTCGTCCTGTTGCGAAGTGGCCGACAATATGCTATCATACCGCCACTTATGTAATCATGGAGGATTCCGCCGTGGTCCGCACGCAGATCCAACTCACGCCACAGCAGGCTGAGATCATCAGGCAAATCGCTCAGGAGCGCGGGGTTTCGATGGCCGAGATCATCCGCCAGAGCATAGAAGCGTTCGTGCGCGACGTCCGGCGACCGACGCAGGACGAGATCCGGCGCAGGGCCAAGGAGATGGCCGGGGCTCTTCGAGGCGGCCCATCGGACCTGGCTGAGCGGCACGATGACTACCTCGCGGAGGCATTCGACCGGTGACCATCTTCGTAGACACCTCTGCGCTGCTCGCGGTGATGAGCAATGACGATGCGAACCACCCGCGCATCAAGCCGCTGTGGGATCGGTGCATGGACTCCGGCGGGACTCTCGTGACCACCAACTATGTGGTCCTGGAACTCCACGCCCTGGTCCAGCGCAGATTCGGGATGGCCGGCATCGCACTCCTCGACGGCGTCTTCCTGCCTGCCCTTTCGGTTCACTGGGTCACACGCGAGGAACACGAGTTGGCGGGGGCAGCCGTAACGATCAGCAACCGTCGCGACCTGAGCCTCGTGGACTGCGTGAGTTTCGTCGTGATGCGCGAGATGGGAATAGGCACTGCATTCACCCTTGACGCGCACTTCGAGGAGCAGGGGTTCGAGGTGATGCGGTAGGGGGAGTAGCTGATTCTCCTCCCCCTCACCGGTACAGCGTGTACGACACCGCGAGGACGAGGACGTTCAGGCCAATGTTCGGGTCCTCGCGGCCCGCGTTGGAGACGTGCTGGAACCGCAGGCCCAGCCCCCACGATGCATCATCCCCCATCGGCCACTGCACTCCCGCCCCCGCGTGTTCCACGAAATTCGTCCGGGTGCCCTGCTCGGCGACCCCGTTGCTCAGGTGCGACAGACCGATGCCCAGTTCCCAGTAACCCGCGTGCCCCAGACGCCGCCGGAAATAGCGGCGTTCCACGAGCAGAGCCGCTGTCAGGTCGGTGGAATGCGGCCCGGTCATGCGCGTGGACGAAACCCTCCAGCGCCGTCTCCTTGCGCTTCGTCTCGCGCCGGCTGAAACGCAGGGCGAGCCCATCGCCGTGGAAGTCACTCCGGGGACCGTTGGGGATGCGCAGTTGCTCCCCGCTCAGCACAAGCATGCTCCATGCGTCGCGTCCTCTCGGCGACCAGCCCGACGGCGCCATTGACAGCGATGCGCCCGCTTGGGCGGGGGATGAACCAGCCATTCGCAGGTCCCCGTCGGCGCATGGCTCCGCGTCGTCGTCGCATGCAGCAGCCACCTGTGCATCATCCCCAGAACCGGCGTCCGATTCCGGCTCATCCGCAACCGCCGCGGGATCAAGCGCCTCGTGCAGCTCGGTCATCGGGCTCATCATGGCCCCCTGCTGAGCCTGCCCGTAAGCGGTGGCGAACGCGATCAGACCAAGTGCGACAACCCTTGATGCGCCCCCCATGCCCTGATCTCACGTTCACGTACCTCCCGGTTCAATCATCGAAACAGGGTAGCGCCTGCCCGTACTATGCACATCATCGCCGGAAGCTCGGGCTCGGAAAGACCCCGATTCAGGCGAGATTCGGCGCTGGCTCGGGCCGCTTGGAGCATGACGACGGAGGATGCCGACTCGGGGACGTTTGTGAGAACAAAGACCGGCCGGCATCCATGGCGGTCGCCGGCCGGTCGTTCGCGCACCGTGGGGCTCTTAGTCAACCAGAATCGCCGGTGGGCCGGGCCAGATCATATGGACGATCAGCCAGATCGTGAAAATCACGTTCATGCCCAGCACAAGCCCGAAGGCCACTGGCCGCAAGCGCCGGAAGGTCCGGAATCCGCCGAAGCGCAACACAGCGGTCTTCAGCATCCAGCCGATGAAAATCGAGATCCAGTAGCGGTCGATGGGCCAGCTCAGCCAGGTCACAAAGCCGAGGGGGTGCAGGGGCCACCAGATGAACTGGCGCCGCAGCGCGAACAACGCCCAGGTGGTGACTGCGCCCAGCCCAAGGGACGCCCAGTCGCCGAGGAGCATGGTCGTGGGTTTCTGCAGGAGATTAGCCAGGCCGCGGGTGCTGTCCAGCCCCGCCCTGCTCGGCCATTCCGCGAGTTTCGGCGCACCATAGTTGTAGATGATCCACGGCGCGGTGATGTGGCAGGCGACGATCGCCAGCGCCACCGCCGCGATGGACAGGAGCATGATATCCCCGCGCCTGGCGCCCATCTCCGAGGCCATACGGTATCCCTGAAAGACGGAGGCCGAGTTCTGCGTGGCGGTGGATCGAATCTGGCACCAGCTCGTCATGGTCATCAAGGTGACATTCATCGTGCCAATGCGCTTGACACCGAAGAGCGTGAACAAAGCCTCGTTGTACCCCGCGGTGTAGCCGCCGATCGGCGCACTGTACACGAACATGCCGGCCTCACAGATGACCCGCGCCACCACCATGCCCACAAGCGGGAAGAACACATATTGAGCCACAGCCCAGACGGTGTTCATTCCGAAATAGCTGCACCACCAGACAAGGAATACGAAGGCGCCCAGGAAGCCGAACACCGCGAGTCTGTAGGGCTCCTTCGCGTCCGGTTCGTCCGGGGTGGGACGCACGAAGCCGAAGGCAATCGCCAATACCCGACGCAGGTGCTCGCGCGCGGAATACAGCAACGCTCCGGCGAGCACAATGTACCCCCCGGTGGTCTGGAGGGTGAAGAATGGGTTGGAGTTGGATGTGATGCCGAAGGCGAGGCGGGTGAACAGCTGGATGCGGCGGAAAAGATAGAAGAACCAGAGCGAGAAACTGACCTCGGAGGACAGCAGGTAGGCGATGCCGATCATGTCCATCCGCATGTACAGCAATATGCCGTTGAAGGCCGACATCGGACCGGTGAACCGCACCTTCAGGTCCTGTTCAAGATTGATGAAGGGGATCTCCGGCCAGTAACCGTGCAGTCCCTGGAGGGTGTAGTGGATGCACGGGAGTACAAAGGCCGCCCACACCAGGCGGTCGCGCAGCATGGAGGAGGCGGCGGAGGGCTCGCCGTGAACGATCTCCACAGGCACCTGGACCAGCGGGTAGAGCAGCTTCTCTTCCTGCTCCCAGCGCCACGCCAGCGTGGCCGCGAAACAAAGCACCATCCAGTAGACCGCCAGGAAGAACGGGGTCCAGATCAGCAAAGGCCGCACCCACGCGCGCCAGGGCATCACCTGCCCCGGAGGCAGGCCCTCATGGGCCCACCGCGCGACAACCCCTTCCGGGTCGGTGTCCGGCAGCAGCATGGGATTCAGCTTGTCCAGGTACAGGTCGGGTGGAGCGATATCGGGGGTCGCGTAATAGACCAGGCCGACAAGCTTCAGGTAGAAGTGCTGGGCGAACTCCTGCCCTGCGATGGCCCCCACGACCATGAGGAGCAAGAAAATCAGCATCAGTTCGTGCGCCGCAAGCGGCTTGATGCGCATCCTCTTCAGACCCCGGAGGACCGCATTGCCGGCGATGAGCGCCAGAAGCAGCGCAACAGCGCCCCGGGGGAGGTATCCGGTGCCGATGATTTCGTAACGCAGGAGCACCGAGAAGCATCCGGCGACGGTGAAGGCGATCACGAGTACGAAGGCAATCGCGATCGCGCGTGGTGTGATGGCGCCTGTCCTGGATGTCTCAATTGCGGTGCTACTAGTGGTGGCTGTGGTGATTTCGGAGGCTATGGTCATCGCGTCCCTGTCAGTGGTTGAAGGCGCGCCACTCCTTTGGGCGCCGTCGGACGATAATATACATTTTGGCGGGATAATGCACGCAGTTCTTCGCGGGCGCGGCATCCATCGCGCACGGGGCAACGGGAGACACGCTGGTTCCTGCGGACGGATTGCCACGCGGGACACCACCTCACATCGCGCAACTCCGACCCGGTGCTGCCACACGAGTACAGGGCCAAGGTTCCGCCGGCGAGGGTCTCGTCAGTCACTTCCTGGTCGAGTTCGTTACCCGCATATCCGTGCAACTTGGGCCCCAGGACCACCAAGCGCGCCATCCCGGGCTCTCAGCATCCCGGTCATCGCTGTTCAGCGGCTTCGGCGAACCCCACGCAGCTTACTCAGCGCCCTTCCCGGTCTGGCCCTGCGCGTCGCCTGGCTTCTGGGCGGCCCGGCAGTCCGGGAAGTCGCCGAAGAAACTTTGGACGCAGTTTCTCCGGGTGACTTGGGGCTTCATGATTCACCCATCTCTTCACCCATGGCGTATGCCTGGGCGATGGCCTTGCGCGGGTCGAACATCTCCTCAATCGGCCCCAGTTGCTTCTCGAGCTCGCACGGGGGCTCGTAGGTGTCGATGTCCTCTCCGTTTGCGAAACCTTTGAGCAGTTCCACCATGTACAGGAAGGTGCGCAGCGGAATGTCCGGCGGCACTCCGTGATCCACGGACGGGATGTAACCACCATACTCCCGCGCGGTCTTGTAGCGTCTGGCTACCTCGACCCGCGCCCGAGCTTTGTCGAACCGCAGCTCGCGCTTGTCGATGCCGCCGTGGATGAAGATGCCGGGGTTTTCCCGCAGGATGACCTCCGGATCATTCCCCGCAGCGATTTCGATGGGCGAAATCGCGTCAATGGCCGCCGGGTACATTACGGACAGGATCTGGCCGTTGTATCCGTCGGAATCCATGTCGACGATATCCACGCCCTTCTCCTTCAGGAAGGTGTAGAGCTTCTTGTAGCGGGGCAGCATGAATTCCCGCATGTGCGCCGGGGAGATCATCGACTGCCCCTTGTACGCCATGTCCTCATTGAGAATCACGTGGTCCACTTTGATCGCTGACAGTGGCTCGTCCAGAAGCTCGATCAGGAACCATGTCCAGAATTCCATCATCTCGTGCACCAGGTCTGGCTGGTCGTAGAACAGCATGGACAGACCCTCGAAACCGCACATATCCCGCAGCGTCCAGTACAGGCCCGGGACCACTACCGTTACGGGGTACTCGCTGGCATTGGCCTTGTCTACGTAGGCCGTCCAGCCCGGGCCGTCCCCCACATGCCGGTACTTGTTTGGATTGAGGTCGGTCAGTGGCGCGCCGTCGCCACCCGGCCCGGTGCGTTCGGGCGAATGCGGGTCGAAATGGGATTTCATCTCCTCCCAGGTGGCCCAGTCCTTCACGAAATGCTCGATGTAGCTACGAGTGACAAAGCCTTCAGTGGGCTGGTGGATTGCGTCCTTCCGGTACACACCCCAGTGGTCGCGCCACCAGCGATAGTTGCCCTCTTCCTTGATCACGATTTCCGTGAAAGGTGGCACCGGCCCGCAGTAGAGCTTGCCGATGCCCATTGCGCCATCGGCGCCGGTGAAAGCGGCCCAGTTGCGCATCTGCTCTTCGGATAAGCCCTGCTTGCGCCAAGCCGCGAACGTTGAAGCCCTCGGGCCTCCGAAAATGTAGGGCATGCGATCCACCGGCTGGCGCTTTGCGACGGCGAGGAAACGCTCGCGAGGGGTCATGTGTCCTCCTTGAACGCGGTGCAGTGTTCGTCCGGGTTGCGAAACGGCAACGGCTCCGTCATGGCGGGCCGGCCGTAGGTTATGATCTGCCTACATTCGCCATTTCTGTCCGAATGCCTTGTGCCTGACCCGGGCTAATCCACTTTCCCGTCGATCTTGATCCCGTGCACCAGGGCGACATCTCGCTCCAGTTCGCTGGCATAACGAACCCGCAAGAAGCACCGGGGCTTGCCCTTGACTGTATCGGTCAGGTCGAATTCGTCATGCCACGACAGCGCCCGGTCTTCGGCCACCGGGGCCCAAGTCTCGCCATCCAGCGAGACCTCCACCACGGCCGTGGTCCCCTCTGGCCGCGAGGTGTAGAGAGACACGCGCAACTGCGCCAGACTGTGCCCGTCCTGCGCACCCAGTTCGTAGGTGAGCGATCCCTTCCCGCGTGGGTGCAGGCATAGCCCCCAAATGCCGTCGTAGAAACCCTGAACCGTCCCGTGCAGCCGGGCATTGCCGCCTTTATTGTAGGCGTCACTGTAGCTGATCTCGCCCGGGGGCAGGGCTGCAAGGTCCAGACGGTAGGCTGCCAGTTGCTTCTCGGCTCGTGCCCTGAAGCTCCGCAGGTCACCCTCGTCGAAGGCATGGGTGCCTGCGTACTGGTCGAAGCACGCCACGTAGGCCTCCCATGCGTCTCGCGCAGCAGCGCGGTTTTCAGGCGACGGGTCCTGTCTGAATGCCTGGTGGGCATCCATGGCCTCCAGGTGCTTCTCGGTATAGTCCCAGCCCAGCTCGACAAAAGCGATCCGCGCCCTCACCTTGGCGTCGTTCGCAGCAAGCGTCGCTGCCTCGTTCAGCCACGCCCGACACTTGTCTCGCAGCGCCCTGGGGTAGAGCATATACAGGTCAAACTCGTTCCCGCTCACATACCGGTCAGGTCCGCCGGATGTCTCCAGCGCCAGGTAGAACTCGCGCATCGGTCCCTCGGCGGGTCCGTAGAAGAGCCGGAAGAACTCGTCAAGCATGGCGGGGACGTCGGTGGTGTGATCCCACCACACCCGGCTGAAAGCATAGTAGAGCAGGTGGTTCGTCGCCCACCGCTGCTGGGTCTCGGAATAGAACCCGTGGACGTTGTTCGCCTTGTAGTAGCGGACTTCGTCCTGCAGCCGGTACAGACTGACGGGCAGCGCCTCGAGCCAGTTGTAGAATCCGAAATACTCATACACCCCACGCACCGTGGCCAGATCGGTCCATGCGTCGAATTTCTGCTTGAACCGCTCCTGGGGGCCGCCCGGGCGCAGGAAGCTCACGCCGTAGTTGTAGCAGTAATTGGTCTGCTCGCAGTGGATGTTGGCCGCGGGCTTGATCCAATTGGGGGGCCCATCCGCGCCCGCATAGATGTAGGTGTGCAGCATCGCGCCCGGGTATTCCTGAGCAACAGCTTCTGCGATAGGGTTCAGCGCCCAGAGCAGAATGTCCGCGTGAGTCGAGGGATCTCTTCCATCGATGGCCTGGCATTCCGGGCATTCGCACCAGTCATCGCCATCATTCTGGGTCATGTCGATGAACAACACGTCGGGGTCTGCGGCCATCTTCGCCGCTCCTGCCACGGCGTACTCCTTGAGCAGGCGTTGCACATCGGGGTTGGTCAGGCAGAGCTGCCCATTGGGTATGCGCTTCCCCCGTACCAGCGCGAAGTATTCCGGATGATCCCGGAAGTACCGTTCCGCCGGGATGATATGCTGCCAGTTGTGGCCGGAGCCCACCTTCGTGTAGGTGCCCCCGCGTTTGAGCATGAAGTCCGGATCATCCGCCAGGGGATGCACCCAGAAGTTCTGGTGGTTCTTGGTAAGCCAGTCCTTCACGTCCCTGTTCCACGCCGGGTCCTCCGCGCCGCCTCCACCCATCGCGTGTCGGCGGGCGAAGGACGGCTCGAAGGTGCGCTCCAATTCCGTTACGGTAACTGCGGTCAGCTCCGGGGTCACCTCGCCCAGTTCGCCGGGCCAGTACCAGCGGTATCCGAGGCTTTCCAGGAAGTCATACGCGCTATAGACGACTCCCCGCGGCCCGCCGCCGAGAATGAGCAGGCGAGTGCCGTCGGTGCGCCGCGCAAGCCCCTCGATACCCAGTCGGCGCTCCTTTCCAGTCAACTCCACCCCCAATGACGGGGCATTCGCAACAAGCGCCACAATGACAGCCGGTGTATCCGCAGCTGGTGCGCCTGCCTCGATCTGCAGCCGGGCCCCGGTGGCCTTCTCAAGGTGCCTCCGAATCTCCTCGGCAGCGAAACGCTCCGGCGGACTGGCGTCCACCGCAACATGGATCGTCGCCTGCGGCTGACGGTCACGCACCAGCGTCACGTCCGCGAAACCGGAGACCGTCAGGACCGTCGCCAAGAGCACGGCAGAGCCCCAAGTCATCGATGCGTCATCCCCATTTGTACGCCGCGGCTTCGCCACTCGAGGCGTGTTGAGCGGCATATTCTTGTTCGTGGGTTGGGCGAAATCATACGCACGAGGCGTTGGTTCCCCGCACCGGGGCGCTCTTCCTGCCTGTGTAGTCTTGCGCTTGCTGAGCGCCGACGGTACCATTGATGGGCCGTGCAGGAATCCGAACTGTGACCCTGGAACCGAGTTCACCGTCACCATCAGAGGGCTCTGACCCCAGGACCTTTCCCGAAGGAAGGACCTTTCACTTGAGCGACATCCTCGGCATCATCGGCAGTCCACGCATCGGCGGCAACACGGACGTCCTTGTTTCCGAAGTCCTCAAGTCCGCCGCTGAATCCGGCGTCTCCGGCCAGGCTGTGCACCTTGCCGACTTGAATATCCGGGAATGCATCGGCTGCCACGCCTGCTGGAAGGACGGCGTCTGCCTCCAGGACGACGACATGTGCGACCTGTACCGGCGCATCATCGAAGCCAAAGCACTGGTGCTGGGCTCTCCCGTCTACTGGTACGGCCCGACCGCGCTCCTCAAGGCCTTCATCGACCGCCTCGTCTACTTCAACTGCCCCGAAAGCCGCAAGCTCATCGCCGGCAAGCCGGCAGCCATCGTCTCTCCCTTCGAGGAAGAAGACCCGGGCGTCGCCGATCTGCTCTTCGCCATGGTGGAGCGATCCCTGGGCTACCTGCAAATGCCCGTCGCGGGGTGCCTCGGCGTGCCCGGCGTCACCAGGCGCGGCGAGGTGGCACAGGTGGACTGGGCGATGCAGGCTGCTTGCGATCTTGGCCGTAAGCTGGCAGAGCTCGTGACGACATGAGACACAACGGCAGGCCGCTGGAGCGTTGAAAAGTTGGCACATTCTGACGGGTGCGTTTCAGCCTTGCCGGCATTCGCTTGTCATCTGAGCGCAGGTCCGGGCGTGTCTGAACACACCGACACCACACGCTCTCCCTGTTTGCCATGATTACCTCGGACAACGATGCGCAGCCGCCGACACGCAGTCCGTGGTCAAGTGCGTTACGGGGCGTTCGCCCGCAATTGCTATGGGGCAGGGCCCCGACGCCTTGGGCTCGCTACGCCGTGAGCTTGCGATACGCCCTGTGCTCACAACAGCCTGTCAGCTGTGTGCCTTGCCTAACAGTAGTCCGCGGCGCCTCCGGCAATTGCAGTGCGGCCGGCTAATCTTGATCCTGCATGGTCAATGTCACCTGGGTTTCCGTGAATGCCATCTCCGCAGAAGCATTACACTGAGAGAATCGCAGACCTGCCGCAGGCACACGTTGCGGACGGTTGCGGGATTGTGCTATACTCCGCACCGGGTAACCATGGGTTCGGGCGACAGGCGTCGCCGGGGTTCCGGATTGGCCGGAACGGCGGCGGGTCTTGGTGAATGCCCGCGACCCTTCCCTACCCGTGTTTCTAAGCCGCCTGTTGCCGAAAGGGGCTCTCTTGCCATGCGTGCGAAGCGGCTGTGGTTCCCGGCCCTCGTCGCCGTGCTCGTCGCCACACTCACCTGCACGGTCGCCCTGGCCAACGAAATCCAGTTGGCCGGCGTGCGACTGGGCCAGCACGCGCACAATGTCATGCAGGTCTACGGCCAGCCTGACTGCGTGATCCTCGGCTCCACCGGCCCAGGCTCTGTGGGTCTCGGCGCCGCTGCTGCCGGTGGCGGTGCAGCCAGTGGTCAGGCGGGCGGAACGACGGCTGATGTGCTCAATCCGGCAATCCAGCAGGGGGCCGAAGTGGGCGCGGCGGCTGGTGCCGCCGCCGGCTCGGAGATGGGCTTTGCCGCCGCGCTCGAAGCGGGGCGGATCGGCGACATTGGTCGAATGACCCAGGCCGGGGCAGACATGGGAGCCCAGATCGGCGCGCAGGCCGGGGCGACCGTCGCCGCCGCACGGGCCACCGGTGCCTTGGGCGGCACGCGCGGTTCCCGGCGCTTCGCCGATGACTTCGATTTGCAGACCTGGGCAGAGCCAGTCCACACCCAGATGACCACGAAGGAACAGATGTGGTGTTACTGGCGCAAAGGCGTCGCTCTCGCATTCGTGCTTGACCGAGACGGCTACGTGGTGAAGATCGCGGTGTCCGGCAAGAAGGCCGACTGGATCCGAACCGCAATGGGCGAGCCGAAGCGGACCATCAAGCTCGGAGACGATTTTCAGAAAGTTGTGGAGCGCTACGGGTATCCGGAGAGCGTGAACAACCTCAGCGGCGACGGGTTCTCCCGTGACGTGCGTCTCCACTTCGGATATGCCAATAACATCACCTTCACTCTGCGAGAGATGAAGGTTGTCGGAATCGAGATATGGGAGACGGACCTGCGCGGGACAGCGCCAGTTCGGCTGCCTGCGTCGGGAATCGGCGCGAATCCCACCCGTTCGGGCCTGCCCGCAACCGCGACAGCACCCGAGGGTTTCCGGGACTAGCACCGCGAGGCGCGGCCGTCGTCAGACGCCCCCGTCTGGACGTTGGCCTTCAGGCCCCAGAGGGGCCGTCCGCCTGTAGCCGGGGGCGGAAGCCCCTGGAACAGCGGCCCGACCGATAGGATGACCCCCCGTCAGGGGGCGGCGGAAGCCGGGCAAGGGCGAACCGCGGTCAGGCAGGATTGCCTGACCCACCAACGGCAACGTCGACGACGCGGCGGGGTACAAGCCCCCGCCCTACAGACGGCAACGGTATTCGAGCAGGGGCGGCGGAACTTGGCGTTGGCCTTCAGGCCCCGGAGGGGCCGTCCGCCTGTAGCCAGGGGCGGAAGCCCCTGGAACAGCGGCCCGACCGATAGGATGACCCCCCGTCAGGGGGCGGCGGAAAACGGGCAAGGGCGAACCGCGGTCAGGCAGGATTGCCTGACCCACCAACGGCAACGTCGACGACGCGGCGGGGTACAAGCCCCCGCCCTACAGACGGCAACGACAAACGGCGCGGCGGGGTGCAAGCCTTCGCCCCACAGACGACAACGGCATTCAGGCACGGCCGGAGAAAGGTGACGTTGGCCTTCAGGCCCCGGAGGGGCCGTTCGCCTATAGCCAGGGGCGGAAGCCCCTGGAACAGCGGCCCGACCGGTAGCAGGAGCCCCCGAAGGGGGCGGCAGAAGGCAGACCACGGCGAACCGCGGTCAGGCAGGATTGCCTGACCCACCAACGGCAACGTCGACGACGCGGCGGGGTACAAGCCCCCGCCCTACAGACGGCAACGGTATTCGAGCAGGGGCGGCGGAACTTGGCGTTGGCCTTCAGGCCCCGGAGGGGCCGTCCGCCTGTAGCCAGGGGCGGAAGCCCCTGGAACAGCGGCGCTTTCGAAACTGTTTCTGGCTGTCTTCGTGCTCTGTCTGCCGCACCGGACACACCACCGACCGGCGACAGCATCCGGTCCAGCAAGGGGCGGTAGCCCAATGGCCACATTCCGACTGCAGATTCCGGGTTGGAGCCTGGCCCTCGTGGTCCTTTGCATCACGGTGGGGGCCACCTGCGCATCCGCCGCGGAAGTCCAGCTCGCGGGGATTCGGCTCGGCCAGCATGCGCTGCACCTGATCCAGGTCTACGGACAGCCCGGCGGGATCGTCAAGGGCGGCGGAGCGACCGCGCCAGTAGCTTCAACCGGCGGCGGGGCGCCCGGAGGCGAAGCTGGCGGTATGCCCGGCGGTATGCCTGGCATGGCAGGTGCTCCCGGCGGCCAGAGCATGGCCCAGATGGCCGATGAGGGCAACACGGCCGGCATGATGATGGGGGCAATGGGAGGGATGCTCGCCGGGCTCATGGGTGGCGGTGGCGCGCAGCCCCGCCAGGAAGCCACCGCGCAGGCTCCCGCGGGCGGCGGCTCGGCGCCCGGCCCCAATGGCGGTTCCGTGGGTGGCGCGCCTCCCGGCCCGAACCCCTTCTTCCAGAGTAACTGTCCGGACTGGGCCGCGCCTGTCTGGATCTCCATGCAGCCGGAGGAGACTCTCTGGGTCTACCGCAAGGGCGCGGTTGTCATGGGCTTCGTGCTGGATCGCGACGGCTACATCATCGCCATCGCCGTGGCCGGACGCAAGTGCGACTGGGCACGCACTGCCATGGGCGACCCGAAACGTTCGATCAAGCTGGGCGACGACATGCGCACGGTGATCAACCGTTACGGCTACCCGGACCAGAGCGGCAGCCCGATGGGCACTAATATCTGGACCTCGGTTGACCGCGCCTTCCTGGGGCAGAATGCCGGCCCCACGGTGAGCGGAATCAGCAATGCCAGCCGTGATCTGATCATGCACTATGGCGAGGGAAACAACGTAGAGTTCCTGCTGGATGACATGAAGGTCGTCCGCATTCACATCTGGGAACCCGAGGCGCGTCCGCCTGCCGCACGGCTCACCACTGCTGCTCCGGCGGCCGGCGCGGGTGGCATGGGCGGCGCGATGGGCGGGATGCCCGGTGGTGGGTTCGCGGACGGCGGCGGATGGGCGTCTTCGGGCGGCATGGGACGCGGGAATCGGGCGCTCGGACCTGTTAACACCGGCGGGGAAGTCTACGTTCAAAGCCACACACGTCATCTTCCCGGTGGCGGCACAACGACCGTTCGCTCACATACCAGGAGTCGACCTTCACGATAGTACTCTCGTGGCACTGGCCTGCGGCACTGGACGCTCCCCGGTCGGGGGGCGTCCACGATTTTTCCCCGGCTCTCAGACCAACATCAGCGGGAAGGAAACCGGGTATCACCGTCGAAGGATACGGTGATGCCACGAGGCTCCGTGCGCCTGCTCACTGGCGATGCGGGAGCCACCCCGAACGCACCCGCGGACTGTCACACAATGGATAACGATTCAATAAAAGAGGAAATCAGACGCCGCGTCCGCATCGAGGATATCGTCTCCGAACACGTCCCTCTCCAGCGGGCCGGTCGGAGGCTCAAGGCCTGCTGCCCGTTTCACCAGGAGAAGACCCCGTCGTTCTACGTGAACCCGGACCTGGGGCTCTATAAGTGTTTCGGATGCGGCGTCGGCGGCGACCTGTTCGATTTCGTGATGCGCATCGAGCACATCACCTTCCCGGAAGCCGCCGAGCGCTTGGCCGAACGCGCGGGTCTTCAGTGGCAGTCCTCCCCCGGCGATGAGGCCCGGGCGAAGCGCAGCCAGCTTGCGCGCCGGGCAAACCAGATCGCGGCGGAATTCTTCGAGCAGATGCTGCATTCACGCGAAGGCAAGGTCGGCCTGGAATACTTGTTGGGACGCGGGTTTTCGGAAGCAATCATCCGCCATTTCCGGCTCGGCTATGCTCCGGATGCCTGGGACGGGCTCCTGCGCCACCTTCGCCAGAAGGGCATCGACCCTGTGGTCGCCGCGGAAGCTGGCCTTGCGAAAGAGGGCCCGGGCGGCGGCCACTATGATGTGTTCCGCAACCGCATCATGTTCCCGATCATCGATTCCGGGAATCGCATCATCGGCTTTGGTGGGCGCGCGCTGGCTGCCGATGATCCGGCCAAGTACCTGAACACGCCGGACACGCCGCTGTTCAAGAAAGGTCGGAATGTCTACGCGCTGAACCTTGCGGGAACCGCGATTAGCCGGACGAGACAGGCGATCGTGGTGGAGGGGTACACAGACGTAATCGCCCTGCACCAGGCAGGGATCGAGAACGTGGTGGCGTGCCTGGGCACCGCGCTGACCCAGGATCATCTCAACCTGCTGAGCCGGTACGCCGAGGAGATCATCCTGGCCTACGATGCCGATGCGGCGGGCATGAACGCGGCAGCGCGCAACATTCCGATGCTGGAACGTTGCCCGGCCCAGGTGAGCATCGTCCTTCTGCCATCCGGCCTGGACCCGGACGAGTGTGTGCGCGAACGGGGTCCGCAGGCGTTCCTGGATGTGCTCAAGGACCGCCGGGCTCCGGTCGAGTACGAAATAGACCTGCTGTTCGCGCAGTACCGCGACCGCGGTCCCGAAGGGGTCGCGATGGCTGCCCGACAGGTGGTGGATGTGCTCCTGCGTGTTCCTGACCGCGCGAGGCAGGACGAGTATCTCGCACGGGCAGCCGACCACTGGGGCCAGGGCAATCCGGGGCGCACCGAGGCGATGCAGGGGTCGCTCAAACTGGAATTGCGCCGGCGCGCCGCGGAGCGTGGAGGAACAGGCCCACGAAACCGGACAGAGTCACCGAGAGACAGGGCCTACCAGGTGGAGGCAGTCTCCCGGCTCGCAGCCAAAGTGCCGGACTGGGTGCTTGTTGCGGAGCGCCAGCTACTGCGGGCGGCCCTCACCGACGAGCGTCTCGCGCGTGATGTGTTCGCAGCTGTGGATGCGGATCGATTCTCGGAGGGAACCCACCAGATGATCGCCCGCGCAGTGGCCGCGCAGATCAAATCCGGACAGCCGTGGGCGCCGGCCGAGGTCATTGAACAGTTGCAGGGTGATGAACAGGTCTACGAGACTGCGTTGCACTTCGCGATGGATGAACTGTCAGAGGAGGAGCAGGAGGTAATACCTACAGACATCGCGAACTTACGGACTTACCACGAGAGTGGTCGGCACCGCGGCTACTATGAAGTGCCCGTGGACGACGAGCTGCCGCCTCCAGCGCCGGTGGATGATTTCGAGGAACTGCGCCGCAGGGTGATCGCAAAGATCAACGCCGGAGAGGATTCTCCGGACGATCCGGACATTGTCCTTTACCAGCAGTGGATGGCTCGCATGCGCGGCGCAGGCACCAGATAGTCCATGCGCCCCATGCCCGCGCAGCCCGTGAAGCCGATTGGGAGGATATGCGCGGGCCTGGTCCGTCAGAGCGAATGTTCTTGCAGGCGATGGCGGACCGTTCTACAGGTGTTGTCAGACGAAGGGAGCTGAAGTAACTTGGCAGAGGGGAAGAACCCGGACAACCAGGAGATCCCGGAGATCCAGGGGTTGCTCCGTAAGGGCCGCCGCAACGGCTTCGTCACCTATACCGAGATCCAGGATAGTCTGTCGGAGCTCGAGGACCTCGACACCGATGACATCGAAGAGATCTACCGTGTCTTCCTGGATGCAGGTATTCGTATCGTGGACGAAGATGAGGAGGAGGAGGACGTAGAGGAGATTGGCGAGGATGAGCTGGACGAACTTGAAGATGTACCCATTGACGACTCGGTCCGCATGTACCTGCGGGATATCGGCCGCGTTCCCCTGCTCACCGCGCAACAGGAAGTCGCGCTGGCTCGGCGCATCCAGAAGGGTGACGGGGAGGTGTCTTTCGACCCGGTCCGCAATGCCCTGGTTTTCACACCCAACGAGCGCCTGGAGCCGAATACAGTCTACACAGTGACGGTCAAGGGCGGCGAAAGTGGCGTCTATGATCTTCTCGGAAGGCCGCTGGAGCAGGATTTCGTCTGGTCGTATCGTGTGGCCGGAGCCGAGGCTGCACTCCAGGTAATCTCCACGAACCCCAGCGACGGGGCGACTGATGTGGAAGCCGAGGCCCGGATCTATGTGCACCTGAACGATGCCGTTGACCCGTCCACGCTGGTTCCTGAGAACGTGCGTCTGGCGGACGACAAAGGCCGCGCCGTGTCCGGTCAGGTCATGCCGGGAGCGCGCCCGTGGTCGCTGGTGTTCGTGCCCGATGAACCCCTGGTTCATCGCAACCGGTTCACTTTGACGATCGTCGGAGGCGCGCGAGGCTTGCGTGGCGAGCGCGGCCGAATGTTGCCTGAAGATCACGTGGTGCATTTCGAGACAGTGGCCCGGAAGGCGGCACCACGGGCGATATCCTCCGATCCGCCCCACGGAGCTCAAGACATTCCGGCGGGCACCCGCATCAGCGCCGACATGGACCGCCGACTTGATCCAAAGACCGTGAACACCAATACGGTGTCGGTCGTGGACGCAATCGGCAACCGCGTCAACGGTATCGTGCACTATGACGACGAACTGCGCCGCATTACCTTCGTGCCGGCGGCGCCTCTCGAAGCCAACATGCGGTACACGTTCACCGTGGCATCGGGCAAGAAGGGCGTCGTCGGGGTGACTGGTTACGCTCTGCAGGAAGACTATAGCATCGACTTCGATACATGCTCGGAGCACGCACCGCTAAAGGTCATTGCCTGCAAGCCCGCCCAGGGCGCCCGCGGCGTCTCGCACAGGCCGGCCATCGAGGCGCGGTTCAATCAGCAGATAGACCCGGGAAGCATCGACCCGAGCTCGATGAAGGTCAAGGATGAGGAAGCCGTGAAGGCTCTGGCGGAGGCCAACCTGCGGTTGGTTGTCAGCATCGCCCGGAAGTACACCGGCCGGTCCTCCATGAGCTTCCTGGACCTGATCCAGGAAGGCAATATGGGCCTGATGCGCGCGGTGGAGAAGTTCGATTACCGCAAGGGCTATAAGTTCAGCACGTACGCGACATGGTGGATTCGCCAGGCAATCACACGCGCCATTGCCGACCAGGGCAGGATCATCCGCATCCCGGTGCACATGGTGGAGACAATCAACCGCCTTGTGAAGACCTCGCGACAGCTTCTCCAGCAATTGGGGCGAGAGCCGACCCTGGAGGAAGTGGCGGCAGAGATGGACATGCCCCTGGAGCGCGTCAGCGAAATCCGGCGGATCGCTCCGGAGCCGCTGTCTCTAGAGGCGCCCGTCGGCGAAGAGGAGAACAGCCACCTGGGCGATTTCGTGCCGGATGACGAAATCTACACCCCGGTGGACGCCGCATCTAACCTCGTCCTGCGTGAGCAGCTCGAGAAAGTGCTGGAGCAGCTGAGTGAGCGCGAGCGCGAGGTGCTCAAGCTCCGCTTTGGCCTGGAAGATGGGTATTCGCGGACCCTCGAAGAGGTTGGCCACATCTTCGAGGTTACCCGGGAACGCATCCGTCAGATCGAGGCGAAGGCGCTGAAGAAGCTGCGACACCCTGGCCGCAACCGCCGGCTGCGCGACTATATTGAGTGATTGTGCCTGCTCCCGCGTCCCCCCTGCGCACCCAGGAGCATCGGTCTTGTGGAATGCGTGCCGGCCTCGTGTCAGGCCAGTGTCCGGTGCCCGCGGTGTTGGCGCCGAGCCGTGTGCTGTCGGCCTTCGGGTGGAGCCGTCCGCCTGTGGCGCCGAGAATGGGCCGCAATCCCCGTGGGGCGGCCGTAACCGGTGCGCGGGGCAGGGCCTGTCGCCCTCCTTTCGTGGGCTCAAGGTCCACCGCGGGGCGGCAATCGGGGGGCTTTCCGGCCCCACCTGCAGGTTGTCGCCCGTCCCGCGGGCTGCGGGAGAAGGGTTCAGAGCAAAGGGCAGGCTGAATGCGAGTTCGGCCCCAGCCGGCACGCATCTCAAGAAACCGATGCTCCTGCCCTTGCACCCCTTGCGTGGGTCGCGCGCGGCTGGGTATACTTATGGTCCAGGTACAGGTGGGCCCGTAGCTCAGCGGTTAGAGCAGTCGGCTCATAACCGATTGGTCGCTGGTTCGAATCCGGCCGGGCCCACCAGAACGACGACATGCCCAGCCACTCCACGTCGTGTCGTGCACCGATTTCCGGGGAGTGGCTTGTTTGTTACGCAGTGCCACTTGGCCCGATGCCATACGGCCCGGGCGTGGGTGTGGTGAACGTCTTCCATGATCCCCATTATCGCCGAGCACCTCAAGGCGCACCGGCACCAACTGCGGAAGCATGCGCTGTTCATCGGGTCCACGGTGCCCATCCCCCCCGACGACGTGCCCATCGACCGAGCAATCGAGCGCGCGGCGTTGAATTGGGCCGGCGACCGGGTGGCAGGCTACGAGGAAGACGAACGGGCACGCGAGGCTGTGCGGCTGTTCGCCGAAGGTGTGCCCGAACATGAGGTACGCTGCAAGCTGCTGGAGGAAGTGCTGGGGGCTGAAGCCAGGCCTGCGGAAGGTCACGTTCGCCTGGCGCGCCTCGTCAAGGACGGGTACTACTCGTCGATCTTTCTGTCCGAACCCGATGACATGTTGGAGCGCGCTCTGCGGGCGCAACACATGGAACCCGGCAAGGACTACCACCTCCTCGTGGCAGGACTGGACGACCCCAAGGACATCCGCATCGCCCTGGAGGAATCGACCCGCATCTCCATCGTCAAGTGCGGGGGCGATCTCCATCAGCGGTTCCTGCCCGTCTCCACCGAGGAAATCACTGAGGTTGCGAGAAGCCTGGAGACGATCCTGGGTGACGTTTTCAAGCTCTTCAGCGTCTTCGTCGCCATGTCGGACCGGGACACGCCTTTCCTTGAGCGTATCCCCCGGGAGGGCGGTAAGGTTTTCTGGATCAACCGCATGATCCCCATGGCCGATGCCGAGCTCTACGATGAGCTGCGCATCGAGAACCCCGCAAGCGCCGACTACCACCGCTACCAGCCCCATGTCATGTCGCTGCTGGAAGCCCGCCACTCGTCCCGGCATCTCCTTTGCCGCGAGCCCGGGTCCTTCAATGACTTCTTCGCCAAGCTCCACGGGCGCCTTGTCCGGCACCGCCGGCGGGAGCGTGGTGGACGCCGGGACATGACTGTCCTGCGTGGGGGCCCTTTCCGCTTCCTGGACCATTTCAACGCCGAGGACGAAGACTTCTACTTCGGACGCGAGGCCGACGTCAGTGCTGTGGTGGAGAAGATCCGCAGCAAGCCCCTGACGGTACTGTTCGGCACCAGTGGCGTCGGAAAGACCTCGCTGTTGCGCGCCGGCGTGTTCAACGCCCTGCGAAAGGAGACGGAGGAAGCGGACGCGGAGGAATCGCGCCCGTGGCTGGTCGTCTATGCCCGGGTTGGTGACGACCCTCGCGTCAGCATCCAGCAGGCCATCATCGCGGCCGTGGAGGAGGCAGGGTTCGACACCCGACAGCTGGCTGCCGCCGAGAACTGCTCGGCTCTCATATCAAAGGTGGTGGAGCGGACCGGGCGTAGGGTTGTGATCCTTCTCGACCAGTTTGCGGAGTACTTTGTCAAGTTGGGCGCCCGGGTTCGCCGGCGATCCGTCATCGCGCTGAAGGAAGCCCTGGAACACTGTTCCGAAGACTTCCGCCTGCTCATCGCCATCCGCGAGGATTACCTCGGGGAGCTGTTCGAGCTTGAGAAAGACTTCCCCGAGATTATGCACAACATGCACCGCCTGCGCCGTCTCACGCGCGAGCAGGCGGAGGATGCGATCATCAAGCCCGCGCAGAACTTTGAGATGCAGGTGGAACGCTCCCTGGTCCACCGTATCGTCAATGACCTGTACCGCGACGGTGTTGAGCCGTACCAGTTGCAGATCGTCCTGCACAGCCTGTACGAAAGCCTCTCCCCGGGTGGCCGCGTGATCACGGAGCGCACTTACGAGCGGGTGGGCGGTGCGCGCGAGGTGCTGGAACAGTATCTGCAGAGGGCGCTGGCCAAGCTGCCCAGCAACGAAAAGCGCACCGCGACCAAAGTGCTCGTGTTTCTGGCATCCGGGTCTGAACTCAAGGCATCGCAGACGGTTGACCGGATCGTCGACGAGGTGAACGTTGACCGGGAGCTGGTTGAGCGCGCCCTGGCGCACCTCGTGGACCTCGGCCTTCTGCGACCGGTGGGGCGCGGACGCGAGCGGGAATATGAGCTCGTGCACGAGATCCTCGCGGACCGCATCGAAAAGGATCTGGCCGGGGCACAAGTGCTCCTGCGCGACATTCAGGACCTGCTCACCCGGGAGCTCAATAGCTACGAGCAGTTCGGGTTGCTCACAGGGCCCGAGGAGTTGCGGCTAATCGGCACCGTGCGCGATGATCTGGTGATCGGCCCCGACGAGCTTCGGCTCATCATCCGCAGTGCACTCACACGCGAGGTGGACGCTGACTACTGGTTCAAACGTCTCTGGGAACTGCGCGACGGCAAGAGCGAGTTCATCGCGCGGCTCATGCGTGATGAAGAGCCCAAGGTGCGGCGCTACGTGTACCAGCATCTGTCGGATCATCTCGAGGCCAGGCTGATCCGCCACCTGGTACACGGGCTGGACGACGAACTGCCGGAAGTGCGCGAACTCGCCACCACCTACCTGCGCCAACTAGACCGCCACCTGCTGTCCATGCTCGCGAACGCCGACTACCGGGTGCGAGCACTGGCCGCCCGCGCCGCGGCGGCAATTGGGGATCGGCGCTTCGTGAAGCCATTGACTGAGGCCTTCATGGACGATGCCCCAGAGTTGCGCGATGAGATCACATCGGCGTTGCTGGAGATCGACGACCCACGCACTGTGGACAGCCTGCTGAAGACAGCGGTCTCCGGGCAAGGCGCGTCCTGGTCTGTCGCCTTTGCGCTGGGACGGTTGTCCGTGGGCGAGGATGAACTGGCCGAACTGCGCAAAGCATGGTCAACGCACCGCAAGCCTCACCTGCTGTACGCTCTCACCGTCGCGCTTATCCAGCGTCGGCATTTCCAGGAGGCCGAGGAGGCCCTGGAGCAGGCTGCGGCGCTGCATCTTGAAGACCGTGGAGCGACAGCCTTCGCCGAGGTCCGCGCCAGCCTGGAGGAAGAGCGCGCCAAGGCCAGCGCAGGTGAGGACGTCTGGCCCATGTTCGGGCGCAATGCCGCGCACCGGGCGATGACCCCCCAGCAGGTCTCTCCCCCTCTCGAAGTGGCCTGGCAATTCCAGACCGAAGACCAAGTCGTTGCCTCACCCGTGGTTCGCGATCACCTGGCTTACGTGGGGTCGCGCGACAAGAAGCTCTACGCCATCGACACCGGCAAGGGTTCGGCGCGCTGGAGCTTCCTCGCCGGCGACCGCCTCGAGGGAGCTGCCGCAGTCACTGAGGACCTCGTCTGCGTGGGAGCCCTCAGCGGCTCGGTCTACGGCGTGGACGTGACGTCCGGCCAGCTCCGGTGGAAGGCATCGCTCGGCTCATCCATCCGCGCCAGTTGCGCCGTCGAAGGTGACAGCCTGTTCATCGGGACGCGCTCGGGCAAACTGTTCCGCCTGGATCTTGAGCATGGCAACGTTGCCTGGGAGCAGCAACTCCCCGGGGAAATATCGGCCAGTACGGCGGTCTCAGACGGAATCGCGGTGGTCGGCTGTTGGGACGGCGCCCTGCACGCCCACGACGCCGCAAGCGGAGCGCCTTTGTGGGTGCATCGGACCCAGGGCCCGATCTCGGCAGCCCCTTCTATCGCTGACGGCGTGGCCTACTGCGGGTCCGACGACAACTCCCTGTATGCGCTGAACCTGGCTGACGGCAACCTGCTGTGGAAACGTGCGCTTCCCGGCCACATCCGCTCCGCCGCCGCGGTCGGCAACGAACTGGTAATCTTCGGATGCGTGGACGGTCGCTGCTACGCGCTGTCCCGGGAGACCGGCGAAATTGTCTGGGCCACGCCCACGGAAGAGGAAATCCTCGCATCCCCGGCGATTTCCGGCGACGTCGTGTACATCGGTTCCCGCGACGGCGCCTTGTACGCGCTGGACCGGCCGTCAGGTGAGGTGCTCTGGCGGCACAAGACATCCTACGGCATCTACTCCTCGCCGGCGGTTGCCGAACAGACTGTGTTCATCGGCCTGGGATACTACGGCATTGCCGCCCTGCGGCCTGAGACACGCACCGGGAGGCCCCACTGATGCGCCGCCGCGTCCCGGCGATCATCGCTCTTGCGGTCCTTGGAGCCCTGATTGCCGGCCTTTATTTCGCTGCCGGGTCCTGGAGCGGGCTGGATCGCCTTCGCACCGACTACCTTGGGCACTACTACCTGAACAGAGCCTTCACCATAGCCAACAGCGAGCCGCTGGACCGCCGGGCGGCACTCGAGTACCTCAGACGATCGCGCGAACTGGCTCCCAACAGCCCCATGCTTCCGGCGGCCGCACCGCAGATCCTGATGTCCATCGGGCAGTGGCAACTAGCCGCGCAAGAACTCGCCCGACAACCTGCCGCGGACCCGTACATGCTGGGCACATGCCTGATCAAGATCGGCCAGACAGCCAAAGGCGCCGCCCTGCTGAAAGCCGCCCTGCAGACCGCTGAAGATCTCCGCCGGCGGCGCCTCATCAGTGAAGAGCAGTTCGCTATGCAACTGAACAATGTGGGCTATGTCCTGGCGGATGCAGGCGTGGATCTGCCGGAGGCCCGGGCAATGCTGGAAATTGCCGCCACAACTCTACCCCTGGACCCCAATGTCATTGACAGCCTGGGCTGGGTCCACTATCGTCTTGGGAATTTCCGCGAGGCCGTGTTCTACCTGGAGCGTGCGATGCGCCAGCATTCAGGCATGGGGCGCGCGGAAGTGTACTATCATCTGGGAGCTGCTTACGCCCGGACAGGCCGGATGGCCCAGGCAAACCGGTTTCTCAGAAGCGCCCTCCGGCTGGACCCCGGGCATCCCGAGGCCCGAGCCGAGATGGAGCGTCTCCGCTGGCTCTTACCACCAGCAAATACCGCCGGCGCCACGCCGCGCCGAAACGATCCCGGGAGGTCCAAATGGAGCAATCTCACATGATCTCGCAGTTCGCCAGGTCCGTCGAGGCATCACCCACCATGGCCATGAACGCCCTGGCCAAGGAGATCGCGGCCGAGGGCAAAGATGTGCTGTCCTTCGCCGTCGGGGAGCCGGACTTCCCCACACCGGCGCACATCTGCGAGGCAGCCAAGCGGGCTATCGACGCCGGGGACACCAAGTACACCCTGGCCTCCGGCACGGTTGCTCTGCGCAAGGCCATCTGCGACGCCACTGAGCGCGACCTGGGGCTGTCCTATTCGCCCGCTCAGGTGGTAGTGGGCAACGGCGGCAAACACGCACTGATGAACGTCTGGCGCACCTTGCTGGACCCGGGAGACGAGGTCATCATATTCGCTCCCTACTGGGTCAGCTATGTGCCCCAAGTGGAGATGGCCGGGGGCACTCCAGTGGTCATTGAAACCTACGGCGACGATGACTTCCAGCCTGATCTCGACCGAGTCCGGGCCGCGGTCACACCCCGCACCAAAGCCATTCTCGTCAACAGCCCTTCAAACCCCTCTGGCGGCGTGCTGACACGTGAGAGCATGGAAGGCATTGCCGAGGTGGCCTGCGCAAATGACCTGATCGTCATCTCCGACGAGATCTACAAGCACATCCTCTTCGACGGACGCAGCCACGTGAGCCCGGCCCAGCTCGATGGGATGAAGGACCGCACGATCCTCGTTGACGGTGTAGCGAAGACCTACGCCATGACCGGTTGGCGCATTGGATGGCTCATCGCGCCCGAGCAGTTCGCGAAGAAGGCCGGCGACATCCAGAGCCAGGAGACCTCCAATCCCTGCTCCATATCGCAGGCTGCCACAGTGGAAGCGCTCAACGGTCCGCAGGATTCCGTAGCCGTCATGCGCGCGGCTTTCGAGGAGCGGCGTGACTACATCGTCCCCGCCCTCAACGCAATCCCGGGAATCAAGTGCCCCAATCCCGGTGGTGCGTTCTACGTCTTCCCCGAGATCACCGGCCTCTTTGGACGCACTGTGAAGGGCGAGGTCATCAACAACTCCAACGACTTCTGCATGGCCCTCTTGCGCCACGGCCTGGTCAGCACGGTGCCGGGCAGCGCGTCGGGTCTCGAAGGGTACTTCCGCATCAGTTTCGCCTGCAGCATGGAGCAGATCAAGGAAGGCATCGAGCGCATCGGCGATCTGCTTGCATGACAAGCCATCCTTGAAAGTCACGAAGCCCACGGTCGGCGTTCCGGCCGTGGGCTTCGCTTTGTCTCACACCGGGTGTGCGTCAAATCTCGGGTTCCGGCACCAGTTCCAGGGTCACGATCTTCCGTGCCGGGACTTCGAAAGATATCCGCTTGCCCGAGCAAGCCAACTCGATCTGTCGCGTCTCTGCAAGATTAGTGAGGAAGGCCTGCCGAATTGGCACCAGCGCCTCAAGAGCCCCTTCTGTGGGCCGGTCGAAGGGGTTGTAAAGCCTGACGATAACTCCCTCGCCGGCCTCCGCAAGCTTGATCGAGGACAGCGCCAGCCAGCTGGGCTCCACCGAAACCAGGCGCGCGGTGGCCGGGAGTTTACGGCTCCAGCGTTCGGGGTGCGGGTGCTTGAAATGACGCACCTGCGTAGCCCATGCGGGGTTGGCATACTCCCACGCAGTGCGCGCCGCTTGGCAGTTCTCCGGGTCCATAATCTGCCCCGCGTGGGGAATGACCGCATACTCAGCGTGGTTGGTCCCGGTGCATTGGGCGTTGGGGGTAGGGAACTTGCCCCAGTCGCCGATTTCCCCCACGCACCTGAGAAGGGTGATGGCGATGGTGTTGCTCCCGTCGCGCAGCACCTCGTAGGACGGCAGTCCCCGGTTTGCGATGCACAGGCCTTTCTCCCCGTCCGTGATGTCCACGAAGGCCTGCTGAGGCTGGGGGTTGGAGGGATTCTGCCACACCCGCGACGGCTGGATGGACCGGCGCACAATGTCGAACTGGCTGTCCGCGTAACACCACTGGGTCTCGATGCCTGTGGGGAAGAGCGCACGCAGGCGGTGGTCCTGCGCGTGGTTCTCAATTCCGACTGTCACCTGGAGGCTGCGCGCCCCGTGGGGAAGTGCGAGGTGCATGGTCACCAGCACCGGAGCGCCCATCTCGTCGCGTTCGTGTCGGTCCGATGACCGCGGGACCGTGAGAATGCCGCAGACTCGGGCGCGGCATCCCAGGCCGTCCTCCCAGAGCGTGGGAGCGTCGAACTCTGCGCCGTCGATGTCGGTGGGTACCAGAAGCCGCATGGAATAAGGGTCGTCAGTGCGGATTACTGTATCCTTGGCGGGGGCCCTGTAAATATACTCGTCGCCGCAATCGCCGCCGTCCTCGTAGACATTCAAGCCCGCGAAGCTCACCCCCGATTCCTTCTCGGTGATATCCAGGATCCCGTTCTCGCGAAGCTCGACGCGCAGGTACTCGTTCTCAAGCACGTTCCCGATCACCGGTCCGGGATCGGTAGCAGGTTCGGGAAGAGGACGCACATAGAAACTCTTGTACCCCACGCCGGGGATATCAGGCACGAGTACCTGACAGGCCATCCGGGTGCAGTCGTAGGGAGTGCGGAAGCGGTCGTCGGGCAGCTTGTAGCCCCAGCTGGGTTCCTTCTGTGAAGCCTTCGCCGCCAGTGGCGTCCCGTTCTCATCCACAACCGCGATCCTCCCGCAGGGCTGATCGGCGGGGAACTCCACGTCGACTGTGACGATTTCAGTACGCGCGCCGCTTGTGGGGTTGAACACCAGCACTCTGGCCGCGTCATCGGGCGCCTTCGAGTCGTCAACCGCATCGCCGATGGCCTGCGCGGCAACATCACGAAGCGCGCAACCGACCTGCTCCACGCGGTCGAAGCGCACGTCCATTTCGCTGTGCACCTCGTCGCAACTGCACCCGCAGATCGAGTCATGCGGGTGGTTTTTCATGAGCGTTGCCCAAGCGTACCAAAGCTCGTCCGAGGGATACCGCTGCCCCAGCACGGCCGCGAATGCCGAAAGGGGCTCGGACCAGCGCTCGAGAAGCTGCTGGCATCGCCAGTTGGCCTGCTTCTGGTACAGGCGCGCGCTGAGAGTGTCCGCGAGTGTGCCCCAGCCATTGGTGTACTCGCTCCGCAGTTCCCCTTCGGCAGCCTGAAGATCGCCAACCGCGGTACGCAGGACTTTGAGATAACCCGCCAGGCTGGTGTGCACGATTTCATCGTCAAGGAGCTCGCGAACCGCTTCGATCACCCGGCCCACATCGCGGCGGGTCGGCGTGTGGTCGCACCCGTTCATCAACAGGAGCTCGGGCGTAGTGGCCACCGCCTGCGCAGCATCGCGAGCACGTTCCAGGAAAGCCGCCGCCTCGTGTGGGTCGGCCGGGATATCCATGGCGTTGGAGTACCAATTGGCCAGGAACACGCCCAGCACTTCGGAGCCGTCCGGCGAGCGCCAGATCAGTTCCGACTTGTAGCCCACCTCGCCCGGCTCCGCGTCGGGGTCCGCGGCTTTCGCAGCGTCGTACCGGTTCACGCCGCGTCCGAAGACCGCATTGTCAATACCGAAACCCCGGAGCAACTGGGGCATCTGGGAGAAGTGCCCGAAAGTGTCCGGCAGGTAGCCCACCATCAGCGGCTCGCCGAACTCGCGGGCAAGCTTGAGCCCGTACATCATGTTCCGCACATTGGCCTCGGCGCTGGTGAGGGCCTCATCCTGGAGCACATACCAGGGCCCCAGCGACAGCTTTCCGGCTTGCGCAGCCGCCCGAAGTTCAGCCTGCCGGTGGGGCCGAACTTCCAGGTAGTCTTCGAAAGGAATCATCTGACCGTCCGTGTGGAAATGCCGGTAGTCCGGCTCGGTCTCGAAGATTTCCAGGAGCAGGTCCATGAGCGCGAGCAAACGCAGCCGGTGGTGCTCGAAAGGCATGTACCACTCGCGGTCCCAGTGGGTGTGCGAGACCACGTGGAGTGTGTTGGGCATGTCGTTCCTCTCCGCGAGCATGTATCCGTCGCGCCCCCCATTCGCGCCGGCCGTTTCACACCGCACTATTGCTCTTGGGTCCCCCTGATTCCTCCACCCCGCCGGCACGGTATTGAGCAGTCCCGCGGAGGACTCCCCTCGCCACAAGGGGAAGTGTTGCGCATCTGCGACGGGCACGCGCCCGTTTTCCACCGGGAGGAACCGAAATGTCTGAGCTGAAAATCGCGGTCATGCTCGGAAACCTGCGCATGGATCGCTATGAGGGCATGAAGAAGGTCGTCGAGATGGGCGTGCCCGCCATTCACATCACCGCTGGAGGCGACTGGGATGCGCGCACCATGACCTCCCAGGAACGCAAGGACCTGGTGGCCCACGTCAAAGGTCTGGGGCTGGAAATCTCCGCAATCTCTTGCTGGGGTGGCAACGTAGACCTGGGCGAGGAGGAGGGCTGGGATGAAAACGTGGAGTGGGGCAAGCGCAATCTCGAACTGGCGGCGGACCTGGGCTGCAATATCTGGCAGGGCCACTGCGGAATCATGCCCGAAGACCCGGACGATCCGGCCTGGCAGCGGTTCCTGGACGGCATGGGCATTCTCGGGGAATACGGTGAAAAGCTGGGCGCCTGCTTGGCCATTGAAACTGGGCCCGAACCGCCGTACGTCCTGCTGAAGCTCATCCACGAAGTGGGCTACGACGGCATCCGCATCAACTGGGATCCGGCCAATCTTATACTTTGGCCGGCACGGTACGCGGAGCAACTGGGCGAAAAGTACAACCGCGAGAAGTGGATTGAGCGCTACCAGCCCAACGAGGGCGCGCGCGCACTCGCGGAGTACATCGTGCACACCCACGCCAAGGATGCCTTGGTGCATCCGGATGGCAAGCGCCAGGAAGTTCCTCTCGGCACGGGCTGGGTGGACTGGCCCCGGTATGTAGGCTACCTGCGCGAAGCCGGTTACGACGGGTACTTCGCCATTGAGCGTGAGACCGGCGAAGACCCGGTGGGCGATATCCAGGCGGCCGTGAACTTCCTGCGCACTCTCTGAACTCCGCGAGATCAGCCGGAGTCGATGTAATTGGGAGTGCACCATAGTCCATGTGGGGAGAAGGTGATCCATTGAAGCTTACCCATAATGTCATCAGTTTCTGCCTGGCGGCAATCATGGTCGTTGCGGCAGCCCATGCCGGAGGCGCCGTCCTGCCCCGCCAGGCGGTCAAGGGCACACTCATCATCGTCTCCAACCGTGAACGCGCCGTGTTCGAGAACCACCTGTCCGGGCTCAAGCCGCAATACCTGGTCTGGGTGAGCCCCGACACCCCTCGCGACCAGGTTGAAATGCCTCCCGCCGGCCTGGCAATGGTGCTGTTCCTGATTCAGACGTCGCCCGAAGGCGTGCCGATTGACCCGAGCTGGGATGAGGACCTGCCCGTGCCTGCAGGGGAGATCAATAAGGCGGGCATGATGATCGCTGCAAAGACCATCCACCCGCCGGGGAATCCCGTGCCCAAATGGTATGCCTGCGTGGCGGTCTCCGCGCCCAATGAGAAGCTGCTGAAGGTGAACCTCGCCGAGGCCATGCGACTGGAGGAATTCCCGCTCAACAAGCCGATCGTCCGTGACGTCCTGGACCTGCGGCGGTTCCGCAGCATCGCCTGCCTGCCTCTGCCGACAGAAGGCTACTATGGGCCGATCAACACTGCCGCCGAAGCCGCGCTCTACAGGGCGCTGGTGGACCTGCGGGTGTTCAACGTCGTGGGGCGCGAGTCCCTGTCGCTGTCGCCGCTGGGAGGCTCTGTGGTCGGCGCACGCGCCCGGGATCTGGGCCGAGACCTGAACGTGGACGCACTGGTCTACGTGGACATCACCGGCGCCGAGACCACCTGCGAGGAGCGCATCAAGTACAAGAAGAGCTCGAAGACCGCAGTCTCCGCGACCCGGCAGCGTGAGTTCGAGCGCGAGAAAGCGGAAGCTGAGGCGAAAGGACGGACTTACAGTCGCAAGAGCCCTTCTCCCGATCTCGTCTGGGCTGCTCCTTACCGCGTCCGAACTTTCACCACCGCACTGGAAGGCTCCGTCCGGATGATCGACGCCCGCAATGGAGCAGAAGTGCTGGTGTTCGACATCAGCGACGAGACCGTTTCTCGCGAAGAAGACGCCGTGCGCAGCATCGACTACCGATGGTACCCCCGCGACGAGATCGACGAGGAAGACGCGGATCTCATCCAGACCTACACCTGCCGGCTGGCGGTGGCGGAGGCTACAGAGCTGGTGCGCGCCGAGATTGACCGTTTCCGGGTCTTCCTGGACACCCGCGCCATGCTTCCGATCCCCGGCCAGGACTTCGAGGCCCAGTACCCGCCCATCCCGGGAGCAGATACTGTGGCGCGGGTCATTAGCATTGACGGCCCCGACATCTTCATCGACCTGGGGCGCGAGCATTCCGTGAAGCTGGGCGACAGCCTGAGCCTGTGGATCGACAAACAACTCACCGACCCGGCGACCGGAGAGGTCATCGAGACCATCAAGGCCCGCGCGGCAACGGTGCAGGTGGTGGAAGTGTACCAACGGACGAGCCGCTGTGAGATCGTCAAGGAATCCGCGGAGACGCCATTCGCGGTGGGCATGGAACTGGTCCTGGACTGAACAATACCCGAAAGCGAGAAGTGCATGATCGTACTGGTTCTCAACAGCGGCTCATCGTCCATCAAGTACAAGCTCTTTGATATGGCGCGCGAGGAGGTTCTCGCCGCCGGAGTCATCGAACGGGTGGGCACGCAGAGTGCGATTCTGCGACACAGGGTGCCCGGCCGGGCCGAGATCACCCGCGGGCAGCCCGTGCCCAATCATGCGGTGGGCATCGAGATGATGCTCGAGGCGCTTACCAGCCCGGAGGGCGGTCCGCTCGAGAGCCTTCGGCAGGTGGATGCCGTCGGCCACCGGGTGCTGCATGCCGCGGAGCACTACTCGGGATCGGTACTGGCATCGCCCGAGGTCATCCGAGCTATCGAGGACTGCGCGGACCTCGCGCCTTTGCATAACCCGCCCAATCTCGCGGGGATCCGGGCATGTCAGGCAGTCATGCCGAAGGTGCCCCATGTCTGCGTCTTTGACAATGCCTTGCACCAGACACTACCGCCGGAAGCCTACACGTACGCGCTGCCTTACGAATTCTACGAACGCCACGGCGTGCGGCGGTACGGGTTCCACGGGATCGCATTCCGGTCGGCTTTCGAGCGCGCACGGGTGATCCTCGACGAACCGGTGGATGACCTGCGCATCGTAACCCTCATGATGGGCAGCGGGAACACCGCCAATGCTTTCGACCGCGGGCGCTCAGTGGATGTGAGTACCGGATTTACTCCGCACGAGGGCCTTGTGCAGAGCACTCGCGCGGGCGACATGGATGCAGCGCTGATCCCGTGGCTCATGGCCAAGGAGGGCCTGACCGCGGAAGAGATGACGGAGATTATCAACCGCCGCAGCGGCTGGCTGGGCATCTCTGGGATCAGCGCCGACCTGCGGGACATCATCCAGGCCGCAGGCGAGGGGCACAAGCGCGCCCAACTCGCGCTGGCGATCCACGCGCGCAGAGCCCGCAAGTACGTGGGCGCATACGCGGCGGTCATGGGCGGTATCGACCTGCTCATTTTCGCCGGGAGCGTGGGCCAAAAGGCTCCCGCCGTGCGCGCCGAGATCTGCCGGGGACTGGAGTTCATGGGTCTTTCCCTGAACACGGCAGCCAATGAGGCCACGCTGGAGGAGGGCATCATCTCGAGTCAGGGTGGCGCGGCGCGCATTGTTGTGGTGAACGTGGATGAGGAACTGGTGATCGCTCGTGACACCGTGCAGATCGTCGGCGGATAGCCCTGTTGTGCCGGCGCGAGTGACAATGACACCTGGCGTTATCCGCATCGTGTCGGGCATGGTGGCAGCGGTCTGCTTCGCCATGATTGCACTGGCGTTCGTGCTTATTCCCGACCCCAGCGGCGTCGGCACGCATCAGCAGATGCTGGCGCCGCCGTGTTGGCTGCACCTGTTCACCGGGCTGCCATGTCCCCTCTGCGGGATGACCACCGCGTTCGCCCACATGGCTCGCGGTCAGGTCATGCAGGCCTTCGCCTGCCACTGCCTGGGCCCTGGTGCGTACCTTTTCGTCTGGGCTGTGGGTATCTGCGGGCTTTGGGGACTGGTCACGGCGCGGTCTTACCCCTTGCGACTATTGGCGAGGTACGACGTGCAGAAGCTGCTGCTTGCCGTCGTGGTCGGGGGATGGATGGTGAATCTGGCGCGGGTCATATTACGGCCGTGACGGCTCGCCGGCCCGCAGGAGGTCTGGCTCCATGAACTCCTGGCACGACCGCATCGTCACCCACGACGGCCAGATGCGCATGCTGGACGAGATTCTCGGCGTCTACCGGCAGATGCATATTGACGTGCGCTGGGAAATGCGAAGCGTGTCGCTGCATGACCTGATCGCCACCCAGAATGGCATCGAGGCCGACAAACTGGAGGTCGTGGCCGAGCGGGTCCGCGATGGTCGTCTGGAGGTCCCGATCATCGTTGAGGAGCACTTCGTGGATGATCGCTACAAGCGTTACCTGCTGGACGGGCACTGCCGCACTCGCGCCCGTATCGAAGCTGGCGTGATGCGCAGCATGGCGTATGTGATATGGTCACCCGCCGGAGATTTCCCCTCCAACTTCGTGACTGCGGCGGCACGCTACGGCAACCGGCTGGTCCGAGATCTGCCCCTGATATGAGCAACGCGCGCCGGGCGGAATATCTTCTGCCCGGCGCGCAGCGTTTCGCTTCACTCAGCCCTCGTACCTGAAGAGCCCCACATCATCAAACAACACCCTGGCATCCTCGCCTTGCCCCGATGCGCCGGGCATGACCAGGAGACTCCCCGTGCCCTCCGGGATGGTCACAAGCACCACCAGTGGCTGCCAGTCCTCCCCCGCGGCGGTCACAGTCGGCTCCAGGTCTCGCCGCGCATGCCACGCGCCTTTCTCGTCGCGGAACCGCACGCTGAGCGTTACGGTGTACGGCTCCGCAGCCGGCTCAGGCTTGGCCCAGGCGATCACCAGGTACTTCTCTCCCGGCTTCACCTTGTGGTCCTGGATGAACACGCCCGAATCCGCGCCCGTGATGGCTGCGGCCACCGAGCCGTTACGTCCCTGGCCACCGACTGTCTCGAAGCGCGTCCGGGCCGGGTTCCGGCTCCAGGTGGACCAGCCCTTTGGCGCACCGGCGGTCTGCCAGTCCTTCTCGGGACGATCTACGTTCTCGCCCGTGTCTTCGAAGTCGCCGTTCACCAGCAGGCTCTTCGGCCTGTTTTCTTGCACCCAGGTCCACGCACGGAGGGTGTCCACCACCGAGTTGTTCGTTTCCGCCCCGAGACTGTCCAGCACTTGCCGCATTTTCGCCGGGTCCCTGTCCGAGTACCACGCCAGCACCTTCATGGCGCCCGATATGGCCCCCGCCTCCAACTGGGTAATCTTGCCGGTCTGAAGGTAGCCCATCTGGTCGCCGAGACCGCGCAGGTTCTCGCCCAGCAAGTCGTCGCGGGCGTGGCACTCGGCCCAGAATGCTTCCCGCTCCGCCGCCATATCCCCCATGAGCTTGATCTTGGCCAGCACATCCGCAGCGGTCTCCTCGTCATCCACCACGGTCCGCGTGAGTTCCTGGGACAGGCTGTACGCCTTGATCGCGTACCCGGCGTAACGCAGCGCGGCTCTGTGCATGGCGATGCGCTCCTGAACGTCCGGGTCGCCAGTGGAGTTGATCCCGGTCTGCAAGATCTCCATCCCGCGGTCGATGGCTTCTGGTGACACCGCGAGCGCCTGGTTGCGTATATTGCGGTGCACCCAGCCGACGCGGCCATCCCGCGGGGTGTTCCATTCGCGCTCCAGCATGTCGAAGTATTCCTTCATGATGGGCGCGGCCGGGCCGTACATCTTTGTGTAGAACTCTCCCAGCAGATCGTCGATATTCAACGTGTGATCCCACTGGAGCTTGGCGCACGCCCAGATCATCGGCGCGGTAAAGGGCAGGAAGGTGTAGACCTCGATGTACATGCCCTCCAACCCCAGCGACTTATCGAACTTGATCTGCTCGTCCATCGCGTGGGGATACACGCGCGGCGTGAAAGTGCCCATGCCGTAATAATCGTACCGCGACAGGTGCTTGCAGCGCTGGGCCCACTGGCGGGTGAGTTCGTGGTCGGCTTCCCGCCGGCCCTCCTGCCACCACAGGGCGCTGGTCTCGGTAATGAACCCGAAAACGTTATCTTCGAGCTTGTCCACCGTCTCCGGCAGTTCCCGGGCGATGTTGTAGATCAGCGTCCCCACATAGCGGTCTGGGTGGGTCTTTGCGATCTCCTTCGCGATGATGTTCACGAACTTGTAGTGGCGGTCCGAGAACTTCCGCTTCTCGTAAGAGTCCGGCTCCGGGTCCCAGGCCCGGCAGTTGTCGCAACTACACAGGTGTGAGATATCGTCCATCCCCACGGAAAAGCTATCGATATTGGGGTGGTCGTCGAACCATTTGCGGGCGTACTCCACCACAAGCCGCTGGACTTCCGGGTTGCTCTCGCAGGGCCGCCAGTAGCGGTTCCCAGGCTCCGGGATGTACCGCTCGCCATTGACCAGCGGGAAGTACTCCGGGTGGGTCTCGCCGTACTTCTGCGGCGTGATGACATTGTGAAGGAAGTTCTGGAACTGCCGGCGCGGGACCACTTCGCTGAGCACCGTCTTGTTGCGCAGATTCCAGTCCTTCCAGTCATCAAACCATGCGTGGCCGGACCAGATACGCGGCGACGTTCCCGGCACCACCACGCGGCTCTTGACATCGACGATCAGTTCCCCCTGTGTGCCCTGCGGCACCCATTCCCAGAGATCCCCCGGCGCGAACCAGCGCACCCCGAGGTCATCTTCGATGAAGGAGTACACTGCAAAGCAGACCGGGGTGGGCCAGCGCGCCGCGAAGTAAAGATTGCCGTCGCGCACTCGGATCGCGTAGCTCTCGGGGTTCAGGTCCGCCGCGGGTAGGTCCTCGTCCGCGGAGGGCTCACAGTTGCCGATATACAGCCCCGATCCATCCACTCGTCTGCCGTCCTCGGCAAGCGGGACCGTGACGCCGCAGATCTGCCGGATATACTTCTGTAGATCAAGCGCGGCCTGCTTGACCTTCCCGTCCGCGTCGGCCTGAAGCACGATGGTTGCCGCGGGCCGTCCATCACGCGCGAGCGCCAACCTGTCGGCATCGGCGGCACTGATCACTGCCGAAAGCAGCGCGATCACCATGGCTGTTCGTATCATATATGTTCCTCTGCCCGCCCCGTTACCAGCAGGTATAGCCCCCGTCGATGACCAGGTCATGCCCGGTGGTGTAACTCGCGGCGTCCGAGGCAAGATAGACCACCGCGCCCACAAGCTCCTCGGGTTCAGCCATTCGCCCCATGGGAATGTAGGGCATCCATCCGTCGAAATACTGCGGGAACTGCTTCGTCAGCTCGCTCAAGGTGTATCCGGGGCTGATGCTGTTGACGCGCACATTGTGCTGTGCCCACTCCACGGCGAGACTGCGGGTGAGGTGGATCACCGCGGCCTTCGAGGCATTGTACGCAACCTGGGTCTGCGGACGGTTGACGATGTGCCCGGACATGGACGCGATGTTGATGATCGACCCGGCCTTCTGCGGAATCATAATGTTCGCGGCAGCCTGGCAGCACAGGAAGGTGCCCTTCAGGTTGATGTCGACCACCTTGTCCCACTCCTCCTCAGCCATCTCCTCGCCGGGCGCCCAGATGCAGATTCCGGCGCTGTTGACGAGAATGTCCAGCCGCCCGAGAGAGTCCTTGATCTTCGCAAAGGCTGCCTCGACCTGCGCCTTGTCGGTTACATCGCAGGCCACGGGGAGCGTCCCGGCGCCCATCTCGTCCGCTGATTCCTTCACCCGGTCCTCCAGCACATCGATGAGCGCCAGTGTGGCGCCCATTTCCTGCAGTGCGTCGGCGCATGCGCGGCCGATTCCCCTGGCGCCGCCAGTCACTGCGGCCACGCGACCGTTCAGGCTGAATTTGTCCATTACCGGCATGGTGCTTCCTCCTTGAGGCCACCGGCGGCGGTACGGCACGACCGTTCTCGCCTGCGGCCATTCGAACGTGTGCTCACGAGGGCATCATCGCCATAGTTGCCCGAGACTGCAATGTTCCCCGCGCAAAACCCGTTTACCTGCCCGTAGCATGCTGGGAGCCTTCACCCGTCTTCCAGTGTTGTCTATAATGGGGTTGAGCCGGAAGGACGAGGAAAGGACTTCAATGAGGCGCACGGGGTTACCGCAATTAGCTCTGATCAGCCTGATCCTTTCAGCGAATGTGGCCTTCGCCGCTTCCGCCGCTGATTTGTGTCGGCAGGGCATGGCACTCTACCGCCAGGGCCAACTCCAGGCTGCGGCAGATGTCTTCATATCAGCGACGCGCATGGACCCCAGGAGCTTCGACGCCTGGGCCGGTCTGGGCGCAGTGCGATACGGGCAGGGGAAGATGCAGGAAGCTGCCACAGCCTGGCGTAAGGCGCTGGAAATCAACCCAAGTAGCGCGGCAATCCACTCGAACCTGGGTGCGGCACTGGTTGATCTGGGCAAGACAAAAGATGCCATCGCCGCGTGCCAGAAAGCCATCAAGATCAAGCCCGACTTCGCCGGAGCATACCTGAATCTCGGCCGGGCATACTACAAAGCGAAACAGTACGGGCGGGCAATCAGTGCCCTGAAGTCCGCGGTCAAGATCAAGCCCGACTTCGCCGACGCATGGTTGTACCTGGGGACCGTATACGCCAAAGGAACCGGGGAGACCAAGGCGGCAGTGGCGGCCCTGCGGCAGTACCTCAAACTCGACCCGAAGGTCGCCGAATGCACCTGCTGGGCGAAGGCCTACGTCGAGAAGCATGGGAGGTAGGCCCACAGGTCAGTTTGCTTCCACCGGTTCCCTTGCCACAACTTGACCGAAGATAGTTATCTTCGGCACCATGATTCCGTTGTCGAAGGTTCCTATCGCCGCGTGCCCCTGTGCGAGCGGATCAGGGTCCTCGGCTCGAAGGACCTCGTGTCCCTCCCAGGATACCGTGAGCACGTTCCCGCGCTTTGCCGCAGATACCAATGCCCAGTCATTATGAAGGCCGCCCTGCGGCAGTCCCCATGCGGTCTCCGCCAGCACCTTGCCGTCCCGCAGAATGGCGGTCCACGTGTTCCCCTTGCCGCCCAGTACGAACCGGTAGCCGCTGCTAATGTCCCCGGGGGTTGTACAGAGCCCCAGACGGATGTCGCGCAGGACTTCCTGCTTCTGGTTGTTTGGCAGATCGACCATCTTCGCGCCCACGAACATGTCCAGACGCTGATCCCCGCGGAAGATCTCCTTGTTGGTGCACCAGGCGTCCTTGAAGCTCCAGCCGGCGAACCAGGTCCAGCCTGGGCTGCACGACCAGCGGCTCGCGACCTCCCAGGTGCCGCACTCACTGATCCAGTCCGTGGGCGCTTGACCGAAGGTGTACACCCGCACATTCGGGGTCTCGATACGCGTATCATCAGGGCGGAGCAACGACCCAACCAGCTTCATGCCCACGCGGCGCATGTCCAACCGGTCGCTGTCATTGTGGATCAGGACCGTCTCGCCATCCACCCGCATTACGAGCGCGCCGTTTTGCCGGGCGAACTCGATCTCAAAGGAATCCCGGTCGGAAGGCACGTCAAGCGTTCCCACCTCAACCGCCTCGCCTTTGCGCAGGAGGGTCAATTCGACCCCCTCCTCACCCCATGTGCGCGCGAAACGGGCTTCATAGCCGCTCTCCGGATCTTCACCGTCGCCCAGAATCAGCGATGCAACCGTCACGGGCTCTTCGGGCTGTCGCAGGACACCGGCCTTCACAGTCACATCCGAGACGAACTCGCCGGTGTGCCAGAAGAGCGCAAGGTCGTCGGGGTCGGCCACAAGGAAGTTGGCTTTGCCGGCCCAGGTCGCCTTGTCGATGATGCCGGCGAAGGACGGGGTCAGGTCGTCCACCAGTTGCTCTTCAGGTTCCACCGGGAGCGCCGCAACTGCGCCGAAGCGGGCCTGCCCATCTCGTGCCCAGATTCCGACGCCGCCCCGCCGCGGGCCGTCATCCATACCGTCAAAGAGCAGCTTGCCATCCACCCGAACCTGAATGTGAGCGTCAGACAGGCGCGCCAGGACGTCGTGCTCGGAATCGCGATCTCCCGCAAGCCTGATCTCGGCCAGTACCTGACTCTTGTCCCGCACGTGGCGGATCAGAGAAGCCCGATGGGTTCCGGGCGCATCTTCGCACAGGGCCACCCTGTAGAATGAGTCCGGGCTGGTATAGCGCAGGGCCAGCCCCGCCTCGGTTGCGGTGCCAAGGCACAGGTCCCCACGCACTTCGTAGGCCGCCCCACCTTCCCAGGCCGAGACTGCGCGCGCCTCCGGACTTCCGGTGAGTGAGAGCCATCCCGGTGCCCCCTCTGCGCTCCGGAGCGTCCCCTCCTCGGTTATCCAGTTTGACGGCTGGACACCGTCACAAGACGTCGGCATCGCCACCCACGGCTTGACCAGAACATCGTCAAACAGCGCCTGTCCTGCTTGCGCTACAAGAGCGATCCCACCCGTCGCGCGCACTGGGTCGGTGGCGTGCAGAACAACCACGTCGTCCACCAGGCCCTGCACATAACCTCCTGACACGCGAATGGCGATCTTTGCCCACTGCCCGCGGATCGCCGCGCATGGTCCGGTCGCGAGGGTCGTCTCCTCTCCCCCGCGCCGGCAGATCAGGCGGGCTTCAGCGGGCCCCCTGCCCTCTGCTGGAAGCGTCACGGTGAAGGCCAGGTGGTCTGTATCCGAGATGAAGTGCGCCGCAATTCCCGCCTTATCGCACGCTGGGCGAAGGCGCACTTCGGCCTGGTAGTCATCCCAGAACCACATACCCGTCGCGGACAAAGCGGGCTTGTCGGCCTCGGCGTTGGCCTCGTAGCGGAAGGGGTTGACGCTCTGTGCCACCTGCCCCTGGCCACGATCCCCGGTTTCCTGCTGCACCCTCCACTGCCCCGAGACCGGCGACCAGTCACTGTCCTCATCATTGGCGCGCATGAACTCGTCAGCGAACTCCGTGGGTGCTGCAGGCTGACAGATCGGATCAATGAGTCCCGAACAGGCCACGATTCCCTGCATGGGCGGACCGTCCACCGCGCACAGGACCGGCTGACCGTCCACACGCACGAGCACGTCTCCGTTGCGCCGGCGGACGTGGATTTCGTGGTCAACCGCCCCGTCGATCTGCCCCGGCGCGGTGGCAGCCAGGACGCTCTCGATCCCGTCTCGGACCGAGACGATGCACACGATTCCGTCGGCGAAATCCACACGGCGCTGCCAGTCAGCGTTCCAGAAGGAGCATAGAACCCGCGCCGATGATCCTGCCGGCCAGCCGGCGACGAGATCGAAATCCCCGCTTAGTTCCAGGCTGTCGTCCAGCACCTGGTATCCATCGCCGGGGGCCGCCGGTTGGCCCGGCCCCGGCTTGCGATCAGGTGGCCTGATCTCCGCAACCCGAGAGGTGAGCAGGTCCTCGACGGCAACTGCGCGCCTGTCCCAGCGGGAGATCAACTCGCCTCGCGAAGCATAGGCCAGCGAACCGAGGATTGCGGGAACGAAATGCGGCCCTGAAAGCGCCGTCCAGTAACCGGTCCAGGTCCCGGACCAGAGCCACCAGCCTTCCCCATACCGGAACAGAATCAGGCCCGGTGAGCCTTTATCTCCGTCGCGGAACACGCCTTTCACGTCATCATTGGCGCCCTCGTCAGTGAACCGTGCAAGGACGTATGTGTCTGGGTGTCCCGCTGCGGGGATGATCGACGAGGCGGGGCGACGGGTTGTGGGTAGGCGGCCGCCCCGAGCCAGTCCGAACCCCAGCGGCGAATCGGCCTCAACGAACTCGAAGTTCGGGCCCTTGGTCTGGGTGATGCGGCGGCCAGGCAGCGCCGTCTCCGAAGGCCACACTGCTCCCTCGGTGACGGCGATCCCGCCGTCCCTCACGAACTCCTCCACAGCGGCAGCAACGGTCCCAGCACCCACCGACGGCATGGTGATCAGCACCACATCGAACTGCTTCAGATAGGCCGGATCGCCCACGCGGTTCTCCATCATCCGCTCACGCGGCAGGCCTTCCCGGCCCAGCATGCCCCAGAAACCGTTGGAGTACCCTCCTGCCACGCCAATGCGCCAGGGTCTTGTCTGCGGCGCTGAGAGACCAGCGCCGGCTGAGATCACAAACACGATCAGTACTGTCAATGCCCATTGGACTCTCATAGCCACCATCCGCATACTGGTTCTTTACCACGTGCCGGCGATGCGCGTGGGGATGCACACTCGCACGGTCTTGAGTGGGTTCACGATCTGGCCGATACGAACATCGCAGAGCGTACTGAGCAGAATCGGCGCCTGGTGGTCCTTGACTTCCACCCGGGACATGAGGAAATCACGCGCCCGCAGGAGCGCGAGCTCGGCCGCAGCGTCCAGATCAATGCCTGACGCGACAACTGCCCAATGTGTCGGCGTCTTGATGAGCGGGCCCTCGCTCATCGCACCTTTCATCACCTGCAGGTTCACGGTCACCCGCGCCGCCGCCTCGATTCCCTGCCCGCAGACTTCGCCGTCTCCCTGAAGTGCATGGACGTCACCCAGGGCGAACATCGCGCCGGGCTCAGATACGGGCAGATAGACGGTGTTCCCCGTTTTTACGTCGGTGGTGTCCAGATTGCCTCCGTGGTCGCCCGGAGTCACTGTCGGCACAGGGTCCCCCGCCGGGGCTACGCCGATGACCCCGATGACGGGGTCCAGCGGGATACGCAGGTTCCCGGGCAGATCAGCAAATCCATCCGCGAGGTGGATCACTCTCCCCTCGCGACATGCGCCGTCCCGGGATGCCCCGAAAATCAGCCCTCGCGGCGCGCACTGGATCGACTCAATGCGAACGATCAGCATATCGCCTGGCATCGCGCCGCGCACGAACACAGGCCCGGTGGCGGGATTGCACCAACTGGGCAATATCCCCCGGTCGCTGATCTGCCCGGCGTCCAGGTCCACTCGGCCGTCGTAGCAGTCGCGGGTCTCGAACACCACGGTTTCGCCCGCGTCCACTTCGACGGCCGGGGTCATCCCCCGCTCGAAGCTGAAGATGCGCCTGTCATCACTAACCTGCACAGGCATTCTCTGCACCACTCCGTTCTGGTTGCCCCTTACCAAGGTTCCTCACTTATGGCATATTACCTGTGACAGACTGGCATTCAGTGCGATGCGCGATTCGGGGTGCCGGATGGAAATGGTCCATATCGACGGTTCATACGGCGAAGGCGGCGGACAGGTGCTGCGCACATCCCTGTCCCTGGCCGCGCTGCTTGGTTGCGAACTCCAGATCACCGACATTCGCGCGGGGCGCCCGAAGCCGGGGCTCGCCGCACAGCATGTCACCTGCGTGCGGGCCGCAGCCGCCATCTGTGGCGCTGAAGTGCGCGGGGACGCGGTGAACAGCGGGCAGGTTGTATTCCGTCCAGGCACGATCCAGGCCGGTGACTATCTCTTCGATGTGAGTGACGTCCGTGCCAGCGCGGGATCAGTGTCCCTCGTCCTGCAGACAGTCCTGCCCCCGCTGCTCTTTGCCGATGGCCCCAGCCAAGTTACCCTGCGCGGCGGCACGAATGTGCCCTGGAGCCCGACCTTTGAGTATCTGTCCCATGTGTTCCTGCCCGCGATCCGGCGGCTCGGGGCGGAATGCACCCTCAAGCGTGCCCGGGGTGGCTGGTACCCCGCCGGAGGGGGTGAAATCGTTGCCGGGATCAGTCCCCTCCAGGGGCACCTGCAACCTGTGCAACTCACAGACCGAGGCGACCTGCGCGCCCTGGATGCTGTCACTACCGTCTCGGACGGCTTGCCTGAGCATATTGCGAAAAGGCAACTCGCGAGCGCGCTACAGGAGCTGCCAACCCAGCTTTCACGACGGGCCCGGCGAACCACTCACCGGCCCGAAGGTGGACCGGGAACGGCGGTGCTCCTCGCCGGAACCTGGGAGTCCGGACACGCGGGGGCCGGAGCGCTGGGTGAGCGCGGCAAGCCCGCCGAAAGAGTCGGTGCCGAGGCCGGCGAGGAGTTCCGGGCGTTCATTGAGTCCGGCGCTGCCGTGGATAGGCACCTCGCTGACCAGCTATTGCTCTATGCAGCCCTGGCTGAGGGCACATCGCGATACACGGCGCAGGCACGCACGTTGCACCTCGACACTAACGCCTGGGTGATCCATCAGTTCCTTGGAGATCGGGTCAGCATTGAGGGGGACGGTCCGGCGACAGTGTCTGTGGAGGGCATCGGGCTCGGCGCCTGAACCGATGCCCCCTGTGGGGAAAACAGCGCGCGACCGGGTCTCCGGTCGCGCGCTTCGTTGCAGGTCGCGTCGGATGGGCTTAGCGACCCCACCACATCTGCGAGGCGGTGTACAGGCCCACATCGCCCTCGATAGTGCTGCGGTTGAGCCACTTGGAGTGACCATCGATGAACGCAACGTTCACGCCGTCGTTGTGCCGCAGCTGCAGGCGCGCCGTTCCATTGGTGCCGTAGGTCGTGTTCGTCGGGTAGGTGTACATGTAGTACGACGGATACACCACATAGTAGTTGCAGTCGGTGAACCAGATGGTTTCGGAGGGCTTGACCATCTTCGCCATGTGGGCATCGGTGTAGTAGTAATAGAAGGTCATCCAGTAGTTTAGACCGTAGCCCAGGGTGGCGTCGTGGACCATGGCGTCGGTGGGGTTGGTGCTCCAGGTGTAGGTCGGCTCGGACGGACAGGTGTAGAGCTGCTGGTTCTTGACGTACGGATAGATCTGCTGCATCCAGTCCATGTACGGGAGCACCGGTGGGTAGAAGGTGTTCCGCGTGCCCTGGATGTGCCCGAAGAAGCAGTCGTCCGAGTCAGCCAGATACATGAGCCCGCCCAGGGCGATCTGCTTCAGATTGCTCAGACACGAGGTCTGTCTGGCTTTCTCTCGCGCCCGTGCAAAAACGGGGAACAGTATCGCCGCCAGAATGGCGATAATCGCGATGACCACGAGCAGTTCAATCAGTGTGAAACCCTTGCGCATACTGTATTCCTCCTGGTAATAGATGCCCCCCATACCCGGTTTGGCGCTAGTATAATATATTATCTCTCTCTTGCTAGTACATTTCATAAGGAAAATATCTAGACCGATCCGTCGCGGCCCTCATGCCGCGCCGCCTTCGGAAACAATCGTGACAGCGGTTTTGTTTACGCAGCAAAGTGCCGCTTCATGCGGCAATCGCATTTCGTCCGGAGGATTGACCCATGCCCGAGGACCGCGAACACGAGGAGAAAGCGTCGTACCGCAAGGTAGACCGCCGCGTAGAGCACGAGGACGAACCCGAAGCCGCAGCGCCAGCGGAAGAACCCGAAGCTGCAGCGCCAGCGGAAGAACCCGAAGCTGCAGCGCCAGCGCAAGAACCCGAAGCTGCAGCGCCAGCGGAAGAGCGCGAGCCATCATCCGGCGAGCCGTCGGATCAGTCGCCGAAGGCCCAGCCCGCTAGCTTCGCGGAGGTGGGCGTCTTCGGCATACTGCGGTTCTCTGTGAGTATGCTTGCAGAAGCGGCCTGGATGTCCATGGGCCTCATCGCAACCCCTGCCGGGGAGACACGGCAGGATCTCGCGCAGGCGCGCGTCGCCATCGACGCCCTCGGCGACCTCATCGCCCGACTGCAGCCGGACCTGGACGCGTCGGAGAAGCGCGAGCTTGATCAGTTGCTGGCCAATCTTCGGGTGAACTTCGTGCAACGCTCCGGATAAGGAGCGCACTCGGACGCACCCTAAATGCAAACAGCCGGATCACCCTTGCGGGGATCCGGCTGCGCTGGTTCTAAACTCGGGCGACCTATGGACAGCTAACGCAGGTCGATCTCGTCAGCTCCGGTACGACCGCCGAAGGCCTGGTTCAGGATCCACTGCTCACGGTACTTAGTGTAGCTCGGATCTACCGAGTGCCCCATGAGCGGGAACACCATCATCTCCTTCGGCCCCGGGATCACGTTGAATGCCGAGTATACCGTAGTCGCCGGGCATGTGCGGTCAACCAGGCCCACGGACATGAGCGTCGGGCACTGCACGTACCGCGCGAAATTGACCGCGTCGTAGTAGCCCGATGTGGTGCGCACCAGGTCGTCCACATCATTCGCCGGAATGAGCTGCGGCCAGCCTGAGGGTCTGCCGAACAGCCTGCCGGTGTGGTCGCACAGGGCCGGCACATTGGCCGCAATTGCCGTCACGCGCGGGTCGAGACCTGCAGAGACGATGGACAGTCCGCCGCCCTGGCTGGAGCCGGTAACGATCATGGTCTTCCCGTTCCAGTCGGCGCGGGAGGTCAGGTAATCAATGGAGCGCATGCAGGCCGCAAACGTGGTCAGGAAGTAGTAGCTGCGCTTGCTCTTCTTGCCCTTGTGGGGGTAGTTGCGCAGTTCGCCCTGCTTGAGTTCCTCGTAACGTTCGGCAGGCAGGTCGATGTCTGCATTGTGGGCGCTGATGCCCATGGCGATGAACCCCCGCTTTGCCCAACTCACCCAGTCCGCGCCGATTGGGTAGACGCCGGCCGCGGGGACCGTGAGGATCGCCGGGAACGGCCCCTTGCCGGTGGGAACACCCAGCCACCCGTAGACGCGGGTGCCCATGATGTTGCCCAGACTGATCTTGTACACGGTCGCGTAGTCGCTGGAATTCTTCGGCGAAAACGTGAGTTGCGGGTCCATCGGCACCCGGTCCAGCTTCTCGCGGTTATGCTGCCAGAAGAGCTTGAAGTCCTCAGGCTCCACGGCGGTGGGCTGGATCTTCTCCGCGTCGAAAGCCGCGCCCGCGTATGTGGTGACGGGCTTGTCGCCGGCCGTGGAGGTGACGGTGAGCCGCAGGATTCCGGGCTCATCCAGGGAGCCCTTGATGGCCACGGCTTGGGCACCGAACTGCGCTTTGCCACTGGACAACGTCTTCGCGCCATCAATGCTCAGGTTGTACTCAAACTCGCCGGCTGTAACCGGCTGCCCTCCCTGCTTCGCGTGAACGGCGAAGGTGACTTCTTCGCCCACCTTGTAGATCCCGTCCGGCCGGTCAAGGGCCACGGTGATCTCAATGTCGGCGGCGAATGCGAAGCCCGCGACGCTCAGAAGCAGTACGCTCATGCAAAGTGGGCGCAGGGTGTCGAGTCTCACTTGGCTGTACACCTCTTCCGGATCGTGTTACCGGCGACGGACCAAACCGCAGTATTATAATGCGTTTCGCCGCATGTGAACACCTTCTTGTACCGCCGCTGATCATTCCAGGTCCGGGCCCGCGATGCGCTCGCCTTTTTGCTGCAGCGCCTGGTCTTCGGGCTTGAAGGTGCCGTAGAACAGGACATTCGTATCCATCCAGGTGATGAGCCGCTCCAGTTCCGCCTCAGTCAGCTTGACGTCGTGGTGGCCTTCCCACAGCATACGCATGAGGCTGCTGCCCCGTGCGCCGTACCTGTTCGGCCGGCTCACAGCGTCGAGGCTCCCCTGATCGGAATAGGGTACTCGCCTCGCCAGGGCATTGTAAGATACCGTGTAGTGCCCCTCGGGTTCGCCAGTGAGACGCACGCCTCCGCCGGGCTTTTCTCCGCTGTGACAGCCGACGCAGGCGCGGTCCAACACGGGCTGCACAAGAATCGGGTAGCTGAAGGGCTTCGAACCGTCGGGACCAGGCTTGATGGTGGACGGCTCCTTCCTCAGCGCCGCCATTCTGCGCACCACGGGTGTGCTTGTTCTCGGCTCGTGGCATCCGGCGCAGCTAAGGGTCTCTCCCGGCTGCACATAGGTGAGGCTGCGCATCACCTGAATCGCCTGCCCGCGTTCATCCAGCGCCTGGAAACAGACCGGGGTCCGCGCGGGTACCCGGAACCACGCCGAACCGTCCTCCTCCACCGGAACCGTGCCCAGGACCTGCTTGCCGGGGGCTCCGCTGGGCACCCCCACCGCCGGACGGTCGGCCCCCGGCGTAGACTTGGGCAGCACCTGGATAATCCGCAGGCTCCGCACCCGCTCGAACAGCGGCGGGTCCCCGGATTGCACGTTCTGCAGCAGCACCGTGCCCCAGTCGTCCTCGCGACCGGCTTCGAACACCTCGGGCACCACCGGCGGCCGCTCCCTGGGCCTGAGCGGCGCGGGCCACAGGCTGGCGATTGTCAGGTCTCTATAGAGCAGTTCCCGATTGCCGAAAGCGTCGGCGAGATACAGACCGAACATATTGGGCGCATTGCCCTTGGGCTCGCCGATGAGTCTCTCGAAACTGTATGCCGCGAGGAAATACTTTTCGGACAGCGGGAACGGGCTGCGGAAACAATGACCGGGCCAGCGAAGGTTCTCGGGCGTGGTCAAAGGCTCTGCCTTCGCGGAATACCAGTGTGGCTCCACCTTGAACTCGCCCTCGGGGAAGGGCACTTCCGGGGTCAGGCGGGTCAAAGGCGCGTGACCGTCCACGCCGGCCGCAACATCCACCAGCACCACCGATCCCGCCGTCATTGCATGGTGGGCGGCTGCAGTCGCCATCACCCTCCGCGAACCGGGGATCGCCCTCGGCTCCCACAACCCAACCGGGTTGAATGTCTGGTTGCCGTAGAAGATGGACGGGCGCGTGCCGTCGGGAGCAGTGGTCCACAATTGCTCGAAAAACACCGCGTTGCGGTCCACGTAGTCCCACCGGGTGTAGGCGATTCGCCCGTCATGCAGCACCGTCGGGTCCCATTCCTGGGTCTCGTGGAGCGAAATCGGTGTCGGATTGGCCCCGTCGGCGTCAGCAACCGCGAGGGTGTAGTTCTCGCAGCCCGGGTACCCACACCGGTGCCAGCCGCCGCGTCGAGTGGAGACGAAGACAATACGCCCGTCCGGCAGGTGCCGCGGCGCGAAATCATCGTACGGGCCGTCGGTCAACTTGCGCAGCCCGGTGCCATCAGCGTTCATGGCGTAAAGATGGTAGTACCGCCCCGCTTGCCCGAGGATCGTGTTCTCCGGCGGAGTGTCGGCCTCGCAGAAGGCGAACAACAAGTGATCGCCAGCGTAGGAGACGTCCAGGTTCTGCACGCTCCCCACGGGAAGCCGGCTGCCCGTGAGGTCGCGCACCTTCATGGACCGGCCCGGTTCGTCCAGTACGAACACTCCCCCACCGGGCCGGGCATACCTCCCGTAACACTGGGTCAACTGGTGGCTGAATGCCCCCGGGACCTGCTTCACAAAGGCCAGCGGCCCCACGTCCGCCAGGGGATTCTTGAGCGCGATCTCGCGCTTGAGCACATGCACCCGCCGCCAAAGGTCCACGGCGGCGTCTTCATCCGGTTGATCAGCGCTGAGAGCGGCGAATTCCCGCTCCAGCGCCCGCCAGCGCGAAGTCTCGTCCCGCAGGGGAACGCCGGCTGCCCTGAGGTCACGCAGCAGGTCGCCGCCGCGCTGGAGACAGGTCTCGATAGCCTGCGCGGTGCTCACCGGGTACCTCAGCGTTCCGACTCCGTCCTGCATGCGCCAGTCTGCTTCGATAAGCGCCTGCTCCATCGCGGGGCGCAGTTCGGGCAGCGGGATCGGCGGCAGCCTCAAAGGTGGATCAGGCAGCGCTGACCGCAAGGGCATTTCCCGTCCCGGCAAGATCAGGCGCAGGTCGCGCAAGACTACCCAGGTGCCGCGCGACAGCCCGCGCATCTCCACAGATACTTCGACCCGACCGGTAGTCACGGGCACATCCAGCTCGAAGGCCCTGGCTTCGCCGCCGTGACCGCGGAACTCGCGGCGCTCTCTGCCCGCGGACACAACCACCAGCGCCTGGCCATCCTCAATCGCGGCCCGAGCCGCGATGCGCAGTGGCTCATTCACGCTTACCAGCGCCAGGCGGGCAGCCACCGTCTCTTCCGGCTCCAGAACCGCCTGCACCATTGGGGGGCCCTGAGTGAGCATGACTTGCGGGCCATCCTTGAGGGCAGCCACGCTCAGACCGCAGTAGCTCGCGGTTGCGGTCGCGGGCCTGCCTTGGAGTTCCAGGCGTACATCCTCGACGCCCATCACACCGGCTGCGAGAAGCTCCACTTCCGCCAGGCCGCAAGTCTGATATGAGTTATAGGAGGTCAGGACCACGATGCGGAGCCAGCGAGTCTTGCCCTCAGGCATGTTGACCTCGGCCCGGGCAAGGCTCTCGTCGGCCAGTTCGCCGGTGGCAATGCGCTGCCACACTTTGCCGTCGAGAGAGGTCTCCAGCGCGAACTCCCGGGTGTGGTACATGTTCCCATGCCAGAAAGCCTGATGCAGCACCACGCGGCGCAGGTCTGTGGGGCCGGCGAACTCGAATGTGATCGCGGTGGGCAGGTCGGTCTTGTCCCGCGAAAACCAGCAGCCGCTGCCTTGTTCCAGGCTGCCGTCCACCGCCTTCTCTCCCCCATAGTCCGCCGCGAAAGCGCTGTCGGCGACTGCCTTCGTACCGTAGCGTGGACCGGCAACGTTGACCAGAGACTGTTCGGCGCGCAGGCCGACGATGGTGAGGGCGAGCAGGGACAAGGTGAGCATCTGACGAAGCACTATACTACCTCCCGCGTGACGGCTGGCAGTTCCGGGGTGACAGTTCCGCTCCGAGCGCCCGAATCCCTCTGTCCGCGCGGAAAGCAGGCAATGGAGGTCCGCTCCCTTGAGACAGGACAACCGTGCGCCCATACTGATGGTCATTCTCACTTTGTGTACGCTGGAGGCACCCATGAGCAACGCCGACGCCCCGAATTGGGTCCTGGAATCCGAACACGCCCAGTGGGCGCCCCGCGATTCGTGTGGTGAGGTCGTCCACGATGGCAGGATGTGGCTGATGGCCGGCTGGTTCGACTCCAACAGCGTCGGTCCGCGGGACGTCTGGGCATCCAGCGACGGCGTCAACTGGACCGAGGTTACCCACGAGGCCGGCTGGAGACACGGGGACCTGCCGACTACCCTCACCTTCAACGGCCGCATGTGGTTCATGGGCGGCTGGTACAAGGGCAGGCTGGAAGGCGCTTGTGCGAGCAATGAGGTCTGGTCATCGGCGGACGGTGCGGTCTGGGACTGCGTGACGCCGAACGCAGCCTGGAGCCCGCGCCTTGCCGCAGCGGCGGTGGAGTTCAAGGGGAGGATGTTCCTCCTCGGCGGCATCGAACAGTACTTCTTCGGCGATGACAGCCACCTGCGCAACGACGTCTGGGCTTCGGCGGACGGGAAGAACTGGGAATGCGTGACCGAGAGTGCGCCGTGGGCTCCACGCGCTTACCATGCCGCGGTGGTTTTCAAGAACCGCATCTACGTCTTCGGCGGCGGCAACTACCTGCCCGTGTACAAGGCCTTCAATGACGTCTGGTGTTCCGAAGATGGCGCGAATTGGACCTGCGTCACCGAGCACGCGCCCTGGCACGAGCGCATCTGGTTCCAGGCCCTGGTGTACCGCGGCTGTCTCTGGCTGCTCGGAGGCTGGTCCAATGAGCCGTCGCGCAACTGGAACGATGTCTGGTACACCGCGGACGGGGTGAACTGGAAGCAGCTCAAGACCGAGACGATCTGGTCTGAGCGCCACGAACACTCCTGCTATGTCTTCGACGATCGCATCTGGCTGGTGGCGGGGAATGCCTGGCCGCTGGTCAATGACGTCTGGAGCCTGTACTTGCCCCCGGACTGGACGGGTCAAGAGTGACACACCATAACGCGAGGCAGAGAATGCTGCACCCATTGCCCTGGGCCATCCTGTTTTCCCTGTTTATCGCAGCAACCTGTTCTGGGGCCGACGATGCTTTCCGGCCCACTCGGAAGGTATTCGCACATTACATGGTCTGCATCCCCACGGCAGGCGGGGGAGCCACCATCGAGGACTACAAGCAGGAGATCATTGAAGCCCAGAAGCGGGGCATCGACGGCTTCGCCCTGAACTGCGGCGGGTGGTCTCTGCGCGAGCCCCACTACAAGGCGCGGACGCTCCTTATCTACGAGGCGGCAAAGCAACTGGGCACCGGCTTCCTGCTCATGATTTCCGCCGACTACGCCACGGGCCTGACCTTCGAAGAGACCCGGGACATGATCACCACCTTCCGTGACCACCCGAACCAGTTCCGCTGGGACGGGAAGCCTGTGCTGTCCACTTTCGCGGGCGAGGGCAGGGACAACTCCCACGGGAAGGAACTGATCGCCTTCCTGGACAGTGAGTTCCCTGACGGCAAAGGCGGACGCAACGTTGTCTTCGTGCCCTACTTCTACCCGCGGCCCAATATTACCGAGCAGCCGCAGCAGTTCCACGCCGACCAGGTCTTCGACACATTTCCCGGATTGGACGGGTTCTTCTACTTCGGCGCGGCCGGGACTGGCGAAGAGCTTGCACGCTGCAATGCCCTCCTGGCAGACAAGTGGGTGGGCGCGGGGAAAATCTTCATGGCATCGGTGACACCCTTCTACCGGGGCTTTGGCGGCAATTACCGGGTCTACGAAACCCTCGGCTTCCAGGGCATGGCGCTGGAGTGGGAAGCGGCGATCAAACACAAAGCCACCTGGGTGGAGATCGTCACCTGGAACGACTGGGGCGAGGCCAGCTACGTGGCGCCCTTCGGCGAACCGGGCGACACGGAACACTGGGGCGGCCACTGGGGGCCCATGCTGAACCACGTGGCCTATCTGGACGCAAGTCGTTACTACATCGACTGGTACAAGACCGGCTCTCCACCGGAGATAACCCGCGACCAGGTCTTCTACTGCTACCGCCTGCACCCAAAGTCCGTGGAGGGTAGCGTCAAGCCAGGCAGCGACGCGAAGGGCAGACCGGGCCGCGCAGACGCACTGCACGACAGCGTGTTCGTGTCCTGTTTCCTGAAGGCTCCGGCGAGGCTCATTGTGCACAGCGGCGACACGCGGGCGAACTTCGACCTCGCCGCCGGGGTGCATCACCTTGAGACCCCGGCATCCATCGGCGAGCAGCGGTTCGTCCTGGAGCGCGAGGGGCGGATCGTGCTGGACAAGATCGGCGAGCACGCCATCAGCGAGGATCCATGGAGCAATTTCAACACTTTCACGGGAAGCGCGGAGGGGGAGTAGCGAGTTGCACTGGTTCTGGAGACAGAGCCTGCAGCACAGCACACCATGCTGGGCATGGAGTGGCGCCCCGCCGCTTCGGGTACGACATGCCGCTATTGAAGAAAGGCGTGACTAGCTTTGCTCGCCATCGCCATTGCACTTCTCGCCGCCGTCTGCCTGCTCGCGGTCGCTGCACCCGGTTCAGGGGCAACGCTCTACGTCTCGAAACTCGGGGATAACTCCGACGGTTCCTCCTGGGCTAAGGCATTCAACACAATCCAGGCAGCGCTGCAGGCGATCCCTGACGACCAGGGCGGACATCGGGTCATCGTGCGCCCGGACACCTACTTCGAGGCCAACCTGTTCCCCTCCAACAAAGGTGCCCAGGGCGCGTACAACGAGCTTATCGGCGATGTGGACGGCAAGTTCGGCTCGGGCACAACCGGTTACGTAATCCTCGACTCCAGCGACCCCGACCAGCGAGGCTTCAAGAGCTACGACTGGTGGGGGCCGATCCGCGCCTACTCCCGGGGATGGTCGCCGGAGCATCAGGACGAGACCTTCTCCGCAATCTGCTGGGACCGCTGGCGCATCGCCAACCTGTACGTCACCGGGGGCGACGGCGGCCTCTTCTTCGACTGCACCGACCAGGTGAAGCCCTTCACAGTGGTGGTCGAGAATTGCGTGAGCATCGGTCGGGCATTCGGTGGCGGCGTTGCCAGTTGCCTGTCGCGCCCGGATGAGCCCATCACCTTCCGCCGCTGCCACCTGTGGGCGCTGGATATGTGGGGCGATACCGCCGGAGCATACGTCCGCGTTGAAAACCAGGCCATGCCGGAGCGGCCGGATGCGGTGTTTGAGGACTGCACCATGGTCGGCCCCCAATGCGCGCTGAAGGCCAGCAACTTCGGCTTCCATACGTTCACCCGGGTCCGCCTCAGTCGCTGCCGGCTCATCGTCCTGAACTTCTCCCAGCCCCATGGGACGCCCACAGACGGCATCATCCAGAGCGTGCAGGAAGGCAAGCTGCTGCATGTGGACCTCGAGGACTGCACCCTCATGGGCTATAAGGTCTTCGGGGTGGTCGTGGAAAAGCAGACCGTGGGCGACATCGGCTACACCACGAAGGGCGATGTGAAGGCCTACGTGCAGTATCAGCAGGACGTCCCCGCGGGCATCCACCGCATACCCCACTGGCCGGTGGATGTGTTCCAGACGCTTCTGCCCCCCTCTCCGGAAAAGCCGGTGAAGCTCACGAACCGGCGCGTCGTGCGCCGGGAGATGTGCGAGCTGTCGCCCTTCATCTGGAACGGGCGGCTGTGCCACATGGACTGCGTGCGGCCCGGTTCCGGCGGGAGCGTCGAAGACTACTACCTGCGCTTCACGGACGCGGAGACCGGCGAGGAACTGGGGCGCTGCGCGGAAGGCTACGGCCTGGCGTCGATCATCGTGGAAGGCGGCACTGCGTATGTCTTCGCCTCGCGCTGGGAGAACGGAGACTGGCGGGATGTCACCCTGTTCAAGTCGCGCGACCTCAAGTCCTGGGAATCGCGTCTCGCGGTGCAGGGCGAAAATGAGGGGATCTTCAACACCTCGGTCTGCAAGGGCCCGGACGGATTCGTGATGACCTACGAGAGCAGCGACCCGGCGTACCCCGCCTTCACCGTGAAGTTCGCGCGGTCAGACGACCTGGAGACCTGGACGAAGCTGCCGGAGTCCACCTTCGGCACCAACCGCTACACTGCCTGCCCGTGCATACGTTACGCGGACGGCTATTACTATGTGCTCTACCTGGAGCGACGCTCACCCCGCCACGTGTTCGAAACGTACATCACCCGCTCCGCCGACCTGCGACACTGGGAACTGAGCGCGGCCAATCCGGTGCTGCAAGCCGAAGGTATCGACGAAGGCATCAATGCATCGGACCCGGAACTGGTGGAGCTGGACGGCCTCACCCGGATCTACTTCGCGGTGGGCGATCAGCTCACATGGATGAACCTGAAGTCCGCGGACTATCCGGGTACGCTGGCCCAGTTCCTCGCGTCGTGGTACGAACTGCCGGGCATCCCGGACCACGGCTGCGCAACGCCGCCCGAGTAGCCGCACATGACCGCAAGACAGTTCAGATGGACCGGAGACCCACCATGACATCAGTCCGCATCCTCGCCGCACTGGCCCTCATATTCAACGCCGGGCAGGCGATGGCCCAGACGCCACCTCCACCGCCCACAATCCCCTATCTGGGCGAAGCGGATCTGAACGGTGATGCTGCGCTGGACGGGAAGGACATGGCCCTGTTCTTCGCGGCCTGGATCAGTTATCACCACCAGGGCGCCCTCACTCCGAAGGCGGATTTCGACGAGAATGGCGCCATCGACCATGCCGACGCGGAGTTCATGATCCAGGAGTGGATCAAGGTGAGCCGGTTCGCGTGGTTCACCGCGAAGTAGCACGCGCGACGCAGATACGGGAGGAACAGCCATGAGGCACCTGCTGCTGCTGTCGGCCCTGCTGACAGTCTGCGCTGCTTTCGGGCAACAGAAGCTGCCCGAGGGGGTCCTCTATTACTGGGACTGCGACCGCTGGGCATCCGGCGGCTGGCGGGACACCGCCTGGGCGAAGGGTGGCTCCGGGCGGATCGCGTTCGACACCGCGGACAAGTTCCACGGGGTGGCGGCAATCCGGCTGGAAGGCGCCGCGGATACCGAGGTGGCGGCCTACAACCTGGAGGCCCCGGTGTCCGTGGAGACAGGCGGCGAGTATGTGCTGCAGGTCTGGACGAAGACCCGGGGAGTGGCCGGGGTCGCCGAGATCCGCTGCCTCGCCCACGGCCCCAAACCCGGCGAGCAGTACCGCCCGCTGGGCTGGGTGAAGCTCTCCCCCACAGGGCACCTGCGACTTCCGGCGGACCAGGACTGGACCCGCCACCGGGTCACCATCGGCGACCTGCCCGGCGGCACAAACCGGCTCTTCTTCTACTTCCGCATCGAGGGCGAGGGAACGGTCTGGTTCGATGAGTTCTCGGTAGCACAGGCCGGAGTTGAGGTCCCACCTGGGGCGAAGGTGCCGCTGCGCGACGAGGACTACGCGGGCATCCGGCTGGATGACGCCGACTTGCCGGCGAATCTCCTCACCAACGGCGGCTTCGAAGAGGGAATGGGGCCCTGGACCGTGGTTCCATCGGACTACACCGCGCGAGTGGATGATGCCGTGGCGCATTCCGGCTCCCACAGCCTGCGGTATGATGCCCGGGAGCACACGAGTTGCCACATCTGGCAACGGGTCCGCATCGACCCGCGCCGCTATTACCGCATTTCCCTCTGGGCGAAGACTGAGGGCCTCGTCGGGTACTTCTTCACCCACCTGCTGCCGTTCAACCGCCATTCGGTCCCCACCGGCTGGCATGGGGAGAACCACGCCAGCGAGCACCATTACGTCACCGGCGACACCGGGGGCTGGCAGGAGCGCGCCCTTATCACCCGCTTCCGGCCGGATGCCGACGCCGTGGCCATCTTCCTGCGCGTCGAGGACACCATCGGCACCGTCTGGATTGACGATGTGACCATCCAGCCCCTGCCCCTGGACTACGAAGCCGGAGGTGAGGGTCGATGAAGCGCCCGAAGCCTGCACGCTATCTCGTTCCAGGCGTCCTGGCCTTCCTGACCGCGGCTATCTCTCCCGCACTCGGCGACTGGCAGACCGGGCCCCTGACTCGCTCATCCGATGCCCGCGGCAACGTGTTGACGGACAGTTCCCTGGAGGCTGGCGGATGGACGGCGTCCGACGGCGCGACCATCACCGGGGATGCCGCGCGGACGGGACAACTGGGCGCGCGCATCCAACGCGCCGATGACCGCACGAAACCCCGCATCCAGAGCGGTCTGATCCCCGTACAGCCGGGAAGGTGGCTAATCTCCGGCTGGATTCGCACCCAGATGCCCTCCAGTGCTGATCCGAACTACAGCGCGGTGCTCGATGTCCAGTGGCTCGATGCCGCCGGAGCGGACCTGGGTTCGGGCCGGGCTGCCGCTGTCAACGGGCATACACACGACTGGGTCTACCGGTCCGCCCCATTGAACGCGCCGGCCGGTGCCGCACACGCGCGGCTCACGTTCTTCTTCAACTGGTCCTCCACCGGAACCGCCGACCTGGATGACGTCGCGATGACCCCCGCGACCGACGACGCTTCCGCAAGTCCCCCGGTGAGTCTCTCTCTCTCCGCCGCAGAGCGCGTCTTCGACCCCGGCGCGCCGCTGGCCGTGCGCGCCTCCGTGCGGCTTTCCGAGGGCCCGCCGAGAACGGTGCCCCTGTTCCTGGAGGTTACCGATAGCAGAGGACGACCCATCACGCGTGGCGAGACGATCTGCGAGGCCCGGTCGGACAGGGACACTCCGGTTACCATCACCGCGGAACCCGCCGAGGCGCCGATCCGCGAACATCTTGTTGCCCGGGTGCGTGCCGGTGGCCAGTCCGCCCCGTCCTTCGGGCTGCTGGTGGTGCCACGCCCCACCGATTTCCGCCTGGACGAGACATCCCCCTTCGCTTTGCTCGAAGGTCACCCGTACCTGCAGAGGCGTCTGGGGGCGCGCTGGCAGCGGCCCAACTTCAACTGGAATGAGCGCGAGATGGAGCTTGCGAAGCGTTACGGCGTGACCTACGTGGGGATGATCAACGAAGCCAACCGCGCCCTGGTGGGCGACATGCCCCTGGAGGAATACGGGCAGTATGTGTTCGAGTCGGTCTCGAAGTTCCGGCATCTCGTGAAATACTGGCAACTGGGCAATGAGCCCAACCTGTACCAGCCGGGGATCCCCGAACGCTGGGCCGAGGTGCTCCGGGTGGGCTACGAGGCCGCGAAGCGCGCGGACCCGGACTGCCAGGTGATGTGGGGCGGCATCACGGGCCTCAATGTGGACCCGGAGATGGTGGACAAGCTGCTGACAGCCGGTGGTGGGAAGTACACCGATATCATCGACCTTCACCTGTATGTGCCCATCCCCGAAATGGACCGGCTGCTCAGCAAAGTGCGCGCGGACATGGCCCGGCATGGCGTGGACAAGCCCATCGTCATCACCGAGGTCACCGCCGCACTGGGAACGGTGTTGCCCGAGCGTGTCAAAGCATCCCACGTCTACAAGCGCTACGGGGTTGCCGAGGCCCACGGTGTGCTGGCTTCCTGGTGGTTCGTGCTGCACTGGGTCAACACCGGCGAGTTCCGCTACTGCTCGCTCATCGACCCCGGGACCGGCGAGCCGCACGAGGGCGCTGCGGCATACGCGCGCCTCACCGAGGCGATCCAGGACGCCCGGTTCCTCAAACGACACGACGCAGGAGAGGGGAACTGGGTCCTCGAGTGGGAACGCGGGGACCGCCGGGTCTTCCTTGCCTGGGCCGAGGGCGAAGGCACCACCGGTTCAGTCTCGCTCCCCTGCGGTCAGGGCGACGGCACAGTGGTGGATGTGGCCGGGCATGAATGGTCGGTGCGCGTGGGAGGCAACTTCTGCATCAACCTGCGAGACGAACCGCTCCTTCTTGATCTTCCCGCGCCCGATGCGTCCATCGGCATCGGGCCCGGTATCGATGTGAATCCGGCCGAACTCCGTCTGCCTCGGGGAGCAGCCGGCACGGCAACCATCCCCGGCGTCTCGGGGACGCTGAACCTCGACGCCCCGGCGGGCATTGAGGCCGGCTTCGAAGCCAACTCCATCAGGGTGCGCGCTCTGCCTGACGCGGAACTCGACACCCACTGGTTGGTTCTGCGTGAGACCGAAGGCCCGCGCGACGCCGGCTTCTACCGGCTGGCGGTGACCGTTACCCCGCCGCTGCAGGTGGAAATCACCCCCCTTCCGGTGGTAAATGGCCCAGCTGCTGTCAACCTATCTGTCACCAATCTCGGACCCGAAACGGTGTCCGGGTCGATCGAGCTTCGCTCGCCGGTCTCGGGTGGTCTACGCCGTGACGAGATCAGCATCCCCTTCCAGACCCTTGGTCCGGGCCGGACGGGAACTGTGACCGCCGAACTCACCGGGCGCCCGGACCCGTTGGCCCGGTATCCCTTCCAGGTGTCAGCAGTCGCAGAGACCGGTGTGCGCGAGGTGCTGGAACGGACGCTCGTGTTCACTCCTGCCCCGCAAGTCCGGCAGGCCGTCTCCGTAGACGGCGACCTGTCCGACTGGCCGGAGCTATTCCCCATCGTGATTGGCGCGAACACCGGCGAGACCTCGCACCCATCTGACGGCCCCCCCAGCGGGCCTGGCGACATCTCGGCCCGCGCAGCATTGCAGTGGGACGAGAGCAGCCTGTACCTTGCGGCCGAAGTTACCGACGACCTTCATGCCAACACTCAGGACGCGGGGGCGATCTGGGACGGCGATGGCATCCAGTTCGGGCTCGCGCCCTGGCCATACGCGCCGGGCAGCGATTACTACGAGTGGGGCGTGGCTCTCACCGGAGCAGGCCTGAAGCGGTGGTCATGGCGCGCCGTGGCCCCTGCCCCAACGGGCAACATCGACTTCCCCTGCGCCATCAAGCGCGAGGAAGGGCGCACGCTCTACGAAATGGCAATCCCCTGGGCCAAGCTGCCGCCAATGTCGCCGCAAGTCGGGATAACCTTCGGATTCGGCTTGCTGGTCAACGAAATGGACACCGGCAGTCGCGGCTATTACGGCTGGCATCAAGGCATCGCAGGAGAGAAGGACCGCGCGCGGTTTGGGCAGGTGACCTTAGTGCCCGCGGCGCGGTGACGGTCCGGCGGGTTGGCGGCGTGGCCACCGACATCTCCCGTCCTCCTTGGGGGGCCTGAAGGTAAACGGTGGGGGTTCGCGGAATGTATGGCTATGCGAAGGTTTCTGCCAATTGCTTTGTCCGCCCTTCTGTGCATTGCCATCGCGGGCTGCGGGCGCGACGCGTCATCATCCTCAGGCCGCACGGTGGTCCGCGTCTGGCATGTCTGGGGCGGGACCATGGCCGAGGGCTTCACCAGACTGTGTGAAGCCTTCGCAAAGGAGCACCCGGAGATCGAGCTCCGCCCCGTCTTCGCATCCAATGACCTCGCGACCAACCAGAAGTTCTTCACTGCCGTGGCTGCCAAACGCCCTCCCGAAGTGGTTTTCGTTGACGGCCCCCAGGTCGCTCCGTGGGCCGAGTGGGGAGCGCTGGAACCTCTCACCGACCGCTGTGAGCAGGCAGGCATTACCGAGAATGACTACTTCGCGCCCTGCTGGCGACAGAACACATACAAAGGCGACGTCTGGGCGCTCACCTTCTGCGCGGACCCCAATTTCGGGTTCGTCTGGAGCAAGAAAGCATTCCGCGAGGCCGGCCTGGATCCCGAGAAACCTCCCATAACCATCGAAGACCTCGACCGCTGCGCACGGGCCCTCACTCGCCGAGAGGGCAACGAGCTGACCCAGATCGGTCTCATCCCCTGGTCGCAGTACGGGGCGGCCAATTCCATCTTCACCTGGGGCTGGGCCTTCGGGGGCGATTTCTTCGACTACCAGACCGGCCGTGTGACTGCCGACGACCCGCGCGTTGTGAAGGCCCTGGAGTGGATGGTCTCTTACGCGAAGGAGTATGACGTCACCAAGGTCGCCAGTCTCGAACGCGGGTTCGGATCCGCGGAACAGAACCCCTTCATAACCGGCAAGGTCGCCATGATGTGCCTGCACATCGGTGGGATCGCCGACCTGGCCCGGTACGCGCCGGACCTCGACTACGGAGTCACTTTCATCCCGGCACCGCCCGACGGTGAGCAGCGAAGTTCATGGGTAGGCGGCTGGTGCGTGTCCATTCCGAAAGGCGCCGAGAACCAGGACGCTGCCTGGGAGTTCATCCGGTGGCTCTGCGCATCGGACGAGGGGACTGCGCTGGTGGGCGAAGCCACGGGGCTCTTCCCCGGGTACAAGGCGTCACCGTATCTGAGGAGCGTCCAGGGCAAGAAACATTATGGCAAGTTCTTGCGGATCCTCCAGGAATGTCGCCACCAGCGCCCTGTGATGCCGGTGCAGGCCCGGTATATGCGCGAGCTGTCCCGGGCCGTGGACGCCGCGGTCTACGGCAAGCTCTCCCCCCAGGCCGCACTCAGACGGGCCACCGAGACTACCCAGCGTGAACTGGATACCATCACTGCGGGAAGCGGTTGGTCCCAACCCACCAACTCCGGGCAGGTGGAGTGAGCTCGATGCAGCTGTCCACGATATCGGGAGATCGGGGTGAGCGCTTGGACACGCCTTCCGGCGCCCAAGACCTGAAGCGCGGGCGCACCCTGGCCGGACTGCTCTTCTGCGCGCCGGCGATCCTGGGTTTGCTCATTTTCACGCTTTACCCCATGCTGGCGTCGCTTTATTACAGCTTCACCCGCTACAGCGTCATGAAGCCGCCGGTCTGGGTGGGCGCCACGAACTACGCTCATCTCGCGCACGATGAGCTGTTCTGGAAGTCCCTCGGCAACACCGCGTACTATGCGGTGATTGCTGTCCCTCTGGGTATCGTCGTGGCCCTGGGACTGGCGCTTCTGCTCAACATGAAAGTGCGCGGGCAAGCGCTTTATCGCACGTTCTTTTTCGTCCCGTCAATTGTTCCGCTGGTAGCCAGCTCGGTCTTGTGGATATGGCTTTTCAACCCACAGAACGGGGCGATCAACGCTCTCTTGCGGCCGATTTTCGCGTCACTTGGCCTCGGTGAGCCGCCCGGATGGTTCGCCGATCCAGCCTGGTCGAAGCCCGCAATCATTCTCTGGAGTCTGTGGGGCGTGGGCGGCTCCATGGTGATCTTCCTGGCGGCCCTGCAGGACGTGCCCCAGGAGCTTCACGAGGCGGCCGAGGTGGACGGCGCTAGAGCCTGGCACAGGGTCCGGCACATCACATTGCCCTTCATCAGCCCCCAGATACTCTTCGTCCTCATCATGGGGATGATCGGCGCCTTCCAGTTCTTCACCCCAGCCTACGTCATGACCCAGGGCACCGGCGGGCCGGTAGATTCCACCCTCTTCTATTCTCTGTACCTGTTCAACGTGGCCTTCGCGGACTTCAAGATGGGCTACGCCTGCGCGCTTGCGTGGATCCTTTTCCTGCTGATCCTCGCATTCACTGCATTGATATTCCGAACCTCGGCGCGGTTCGTGTACTATGCAGGGGAGGGGAGATAATGCCGCAGGCCAATAGGGACGGTTCCCGCCGCACACCGGTCCTCTCCACGGTCCTTGCCCACACTGCGCTTATCTTCCTGAGCGCCGTCTTTCTCGTGCCCCTATTGTGGCTGATCACCTCGTCCCTGAAGACCGACGCTCAGATCTTCAAGTTCCCGCCCGAGTGGATCCCCAATCCATTGACTTTCGAGAATTATCCCAACGGGCTGACCTTCATTCCCTTCTGGCGGTTCCTGCTGAACACCAGCATCCTGTGTGTGGCCACAGTGCTCGGGACGATTCTGTCCTGCTCCCTTGTGGCCTACGGCCTTGCGCGCATCAACTGGCGCGGGCGCAATCCCCTCCTGTACATCCTGCTGGGAACAATGATGCTCCCCTTCCAGGTCACCATGGTGCCTGTGTTCGTCATGTTTGCGCGCATCGGGTGGGTGGATACGCTCTGGCCTCTCATCATCCCCCACTTCTTCGGGAACGCCTTCTACATTTTCCTGATGCGCCAGTTCTTCATGACCATCCCGGGTGAGCTTACGGAAGCCGCACGCATTGACGGCTGCACCGAATGGGACATCTACCGCAAGATCGTCTTGCCCTTGAGCAAGCCGGTACTGGCGACCGTGGGCCTTTTCGCGTTCATGGCCACCTGGAACGACTATCTCGGCCCACTCATCTACCTGGCGGACGAAAGCAAGTACACACTTTCCCTGGGACTGGCGAGTTTCTCCAGCCAGTACGGATCCTATCCGGGCATGCTGATGGCCGTCACCACCGTCATCACAGTGCCCATCATCGTTCTGTTCTTCCTGGCCCAACGCACCTTCATTCAGGGCATCACGCTCACGGGGATCAAGGGATAGCGGCTCTGCCCGCGCGATTTCATCCCCGTCACAGCGAGGTCACCACTGTGCCTGACTTCGACATTCTGATCATCGGTGGGTCGGCGGCGGGAAGCAACGCAGCCGTGGCAGCAAGGAAACTGTATCCGGAAAAGTCCATCGCCGTCGTCAGACGTGAAGAAGCCGCCGTCATCCCGTGGCACATCTACAAGGCGATGCGCGATGAGGATTCCCTGCGCAAGCAGGCTATGCCGGACACGGTATACACCCGCAACCGCGTGACGCTACTGATCGGCGAGGCAACCGTGGTGGACCGCCAGGCGAAGACGGTGGAACTTTCTGACGGCCGGCGACTGGGCTATGACCGGCTGCTTCTCGCAACGGGTTCGTCTCCGTTCGTGCCCCGCCTGCCGGGCGTGGACCTGCCGGGAGTGTTCCCGGTCCGCAAGAACATCCCGCATCTTGCCGCGATGCGCGAAGCCCTGGCTGTCGCGAGCAGTGTGGCAATCATCGGCGGCGGGTTCGTGGGTGTTGAATTCGCGAGCGAACTGGGCTGCCGGGACGGGTTGCAGGTAACGCTCGTGGAGTTGCTCCCGCGCTGTCTCGCGGTGGCATTCGACGAGAGCATGTCAAGCCGCGCAGAGAGCCTATTGAGAGACAGCGGGGTCGAGATCCTGACGCAAACGCGGGTCGCGGCGATTCTCGGGACAAAGCGAGTGGAAGCCATCCGGCTCGCCGATGAAAGGGAGTTCCCGGCGGACGTGGTACTCCTGGCGGTTGGGGAGCGCCCGGAGACCCACCTTGGTGAAGCGTCCGGCCTGCCAGTGGGTGCATGCGGCGGTTTCGTGGTGGATGACCGAATGCGCACTCCCGACCCAACCGTCTTCGCGGCGGGTGACTGTGCCGAGAAGACCTCCTTTTTCGGCGAAGCGTCCTGCCCCTTGCGCACTGCCACAATCGCGGCGGCCGAAGCGCGCATCGCAGCAGCGAACCTCTATGGCGACGGACCGCGCGACCCGGGCACCATTGAAGCCTACTCAACGACCATCTGCGGCGCGGGCTTCGTGACAGTGGGCCTGAACGAGGGCACTGCATTGGGCCTTGGCAGGGAAGTCGTCGTCGGGGTCGCTGAGAACCCGGATGCACGGGTGAAGCTGCTCTTCGACCGCAACACCGCCGATCTTGTGGGGTTCCAGGGCGTGGGCCGCCTGCCGTCAACGCTGGTGGACCGCCTGCTCGCCGCCATGCGAACGTCGACAAGCCTGGCCACCGTCGCGGAGAACCCCGCGGCTGCGCTGCCCGGTGTTACCGACGCCGACCTGCTGGCGCTCATCGCCCAGGCAGCACAGGCAGCGCGCGCAGCACTGTAGCCGCAGCCGACCGGTCCCACGCGACGCAGTAGTTAGCGCGATCGTTCACGCGCCACCAGTCCTGCCACATCCGCCCTCAACGCCTGCTGCTCCCCGAGCAGCCTGTTGAGGTCCGCGCGGCCGGAAAAATCGCCGCGCTTGAACGCATGCCGGAGGCCGAAGTAGGTGACGCTCAGGGCTTTCAATCGCCCCAACGCCGCCACCCACTCCGGGTCCTGAGTGCAGTCCACCTTTGCGACCACTGGTCGAATGAGCCGGTGGATCTCCCCGAAACCCCGCTGCGCTCGGTCGAGCCCCAGCCCCATCTCCCAACACCCCGGGGCCTCCCTGCGCACCGCGTCCAGCATTTCGCGAACCGTGCGCAATGCGGCGCGGTCGCGACTGCGCTTCGCCATCCCGGCCAGCATACTCTCAATCTCCCCCACATCCAGCCCCTGCGCCTTCAAAACGCCGCACTCCACGCTCAGGCCCTCGACTTCCCGGTCGAAGCGCCGGGCGAGTATATCCCGCCGCACAGAGCGGCACGAATCCTCGGGGGCGGCCATGAGTATCGCTCCACCTCCCGGCGGCAGGTCCAGAGCGAATTCGCCGTCACCGCCCACCGGGACTTCGCGCAGCGTGAGCATGTTGTGAAGCTTCTGGCACTCGGGCAGGGCGATCCGCACCGTACCCCGGTATGGCTGGAGCAGGTCCTTGTTGGACAGAACCACGTAGTCGCCCATTCCATTGCGCAGGCGGCCCAGCGTCAGGCGGTCTGTATCGTACTCGACTTCGGGCTTCATGTCCCCGGGTTCGGTGGCGTCCAGAAGTGCGGGCATCGCGGGGACAAGATCACGGGCAAGCGCACTCAGCGCCTCGTAGGTAGGATGCGCATTGCCCCATGGATCGACCAGGGTGTCATCGAACTCTTCGCCCCGCAGCATGTTGTCCAGGTATGTGCAGGTGTCATTGTAGATAAAGAACAGGAAGCCGCCTGCGCCCGCGCCGATCGCGTTGAACACATCGAAGAGCGCTTCCGACGGGTCAGGCATGCGCATCGTGCATCTGGTTCCGCGGCGCCAGCTGAAAGCCTGGGGGATCATCCACACCTTCCCGCCATTGGAGTACTCTCGGGCATTGCGTACCAGGTCGGCGTGGAAAAGCAGGGCGTCCACGGAGCGCTCCGGCCGGAATATCGAGTACGGGTCCAGCATCATCAGTTCCATGTACGGCCCGAGCAGTTTGGCGACCTGCATGAGATTGAAGGCGCTCGCCACCGGGTGATTGGGGTCGGCCGCCTGAACGATCTGCTTGTTCTCCAGATAAGCAATGCAGTCGTTTGGCTCGTCTCGCCCGTACCACGCCAGCAGCCACGGGTGATCGCGGTTCTCCCTGATCAGCCGGAGCCTGTGATCCTCCGGCTCCGCGTCGCGAAGGTCGGCATTGGCCAGTGCCGTCTCCACCAGGTACAGCCGGTACTTCTCCATCAGTTTCAGGCGCCAGGCCACGCGGCCATCATCGCAGAAGTTGGAGATGGCATTCATCCCGTGGCGCTTGAGGTCCAGCAGGTCGTCTTCGAAACGCTCATCGGCCGTCTGGCCGAAAATCTCGGCATTGGCGACGTTCCCGGCCGCCACGGTGCTGATCACGCCAAAGGGGAAGACCGTTTCCAGGCACTCATAGCGCCGGCGACGGTAGCTGCCTTCAGGAAGGAGAGCATCCGACGGGAGCTCAGGCAGTTTGCCCTCGGCTTCGAAGATCTCGAAGTCATCCAGACAAAGCTCCGTACCCGCGTACGCAATCTGCATGCTGGAAATCTCGTCGCCAACTACTCCGTCTCTGGGCGTATCCGGGTTCCCGAAGCGCTTGAACAGTGCGCTTTTCAGGTACCGCTGGACCAGCGTCCATCCGCCCCCCGGAAGCGGGAAAGTGAGCAGGTACTCCGCCTCCTCCGTGGCATTGCGAACGTTGATGCCCTCCATCGTGCCCGGTCCCACGCGCAGCCGGAAACGCACCATGGTGCGGTCAGTGACACGGATCGGCCTGGGGAACTCGACGATAGGGGTGTCCCAGTCTGGTGCGGGCACCGTGAGCTTGAGGCAGGTGTCGCTCTCATACCCGGGCGAGGCAAGTTCCATCGTGACCTTCTGAGTATTGGACCACGCCCTCCAGTGCTCCAACTGGTCAGGGGATTCGAAGTCCGCCAGGAACTGGCGAGCGGGAACGGTGGATGCAACTGGTGCTGACCACGCGTGAAGAGTCGCACTGAGCGCGACTGTGAGCACAAGCCTGAGCCATCTCGGAGCCATGATCGCTTTCGCCTCCACATCAAGTGCTGGAGTGAAGGACCAGCCGTATCCCCCTTCTCCCCCGCTCTGGGCGATCCTCCCGCCTCACATCTCCTGGCGGGGCATCGTGCCGGGGTAACCACCAGGAGGGTTAGCGGCATCCGGCGCGAAATCTCTATTCCGCCGACCACGCCCTGTTTGGCACAAGGAGACGGACAATATGCGGTGCGTCTTTGTCAGCCTGGCAGCCGTGGTGTTCACTGCGCTTCTGCAGGCCGCTCCGAGCGATCCTCTCGACCCCCGCGCAGACCCCTATTTCGCCAATTCGGAACTGCGGGCCCTTATGGACTGGGTGACTTTCCGTCTCACCTTCGATGGCGACAGCCTGACCCCGGATATGGCCGCCGGCGCGGCGACCTTCACTCTCCACGGGAGACCGCGATTCGCCCCGGGTGTGAAAGGCCGCGCCCTTCTCGCTGGTGATGGGAGCGGATCCGGGATGTATCCGCGCGCGGGCAATGCTCCCCTGGCCTCGCGCGGGGCAATCTCCGTCTGGATCTGTCCGGTGGCGTGGACCCGGGGGAATGGTGGCAACACCGTGGTGCTGATGACAACCAACTCGAGCTTCTACCTCCAGCGTCAGGGCCCCCTCCACAATGCGGAAGGGGTCTGTACCCGAAATGAGGGGCTCCAGTTCCTCATGTTGTCCGATGTCACCGGCAATAACTGTCTCATGTTCGGCACCGAGGGCTTTCCCCAGGGCAAGTGGCGGCTGCTTGTGGCGAACTGGTCCTGGCCCGTCATGCAGTTCTCACTGGACGGTGGTGAGTTTCAGAGTCTCACTGTGAAGCAGAGCCCCACGGAGGCGGAGTTCGGCGGACTGATCGTGGGGGCTGCGGATGGCGAGCCGACGCTGATCGACGAACTGACTATCTACCGTCGCCCCCTGAGTTTGCAAGAAGCGCGGAGCATATACAGTGCGATAGGCCCGAAGGAGAGCGCGCGATGACAGGTCGACCCGCACCCTGGACGAACCGTCTCTCGGTCGCAGCGCATGGGATGGCAGCATTGCTGGCCGTGGTAATCCCTCTCGCCGCCGACCCATTGCTGCCTGTGGTCACTCTCCCGTTGATGGAGACCCCTCCCACCATCGACGGCCGCATTGACGAGGCCGAGTGGTCCGGCGCGGCGCGCAATGTGGGCCTGTGCAGCCAGTACGACCTGATGCTGGGAGCCCGCGATGCCATATTCTGGGTGGGCGCCGGCGCAGACACGCTCTACATCGCCCAGAAGACCGAATTGCCGCCCGGGGGAGAGATACTCAATCGCGCTGTGGCCGACGGCGACCGAGACATCGTAGCCGCACTCCATGATGACTCGGTGGAACTGGTGATACATCCGCATCTGGGGGCAACCACGGGAGACCAGCGCTATTTTCACATCATCGCCAACCCACGCGGCACGATCTTCGACCGTTCCTTCGACCCATCGAACCCGCAGAACTCGATAAACACGGCATGGCGCATCAAGGGCTGGAAGTATCAGAGCCAATTGCTGGATGGGTACTGGCATGTGGAGATCGCGATTCCCTTCGCTTCGATCGGCGCCACGGCCGGCGACCTGGCGCACCCGTGGGGAATCCGCATCTGCCGCAACTGGCAGCGTGGCTGGGACCAGAGCCGCTGGGAGAGCGTCTCCGCGCCATACGAGGACATCCCAACGATGCCCCGCGTGAGCTTCTCCCCCACCGCCCCGATCGTGCAGGTGCTGGGGCTGCGCAGCGAAGGCAAGCCCAGGATTGAGTTGGGCGTTGCTCTTCCAGCGTCGGCTACGGGCGTCCTGCCGGTGCGGGTGGCGATCTCCGACACCTGGAGCCGTAACCCGCCGACGGAGGTCACCAGGGATATCATTCTCGCCCCAGCCGCGCGGGAAATTGTGACCTTCGAGCCGCCGGATGGAGGCCCGGAAGGCGCGCACCGGACAATCATCCGGGTCACCTCCCCCGACGGCGAGCGTACCTTCTACCAGCGGGAGTTCACCTGGAAGCTGGAGGTCCCCGCTGAACGCTGGGAGGTAGGCAAGGAAGACAGGCAGGCCATCGAGTTTCAGTACAAGGTATACCCGTATTACGGGAAGCTCAAGGTGCGGGTCGGGGTCAAGTCACTGGCCTCGCGGGATCAGGTTCGCCGGGCCCGACTTCAGGTGCGCCAGCAGCCGGACGGGCCCGACGTCCTGGTTACGGACCTCCAATTCACCGACTACGAACATGAGAGCATCCATGACATCGGTAACCTGGCCGAAGGCGCCTACGAGATCTCAGTCACTCTCATGGGTGGAGAGGGCGTGCCGGCGGAGCCCGTCTCACAGGTGTATGAACGGAAGGTGTTCGCCTGGGAGCACAACCAGATGGGGCTGTCCCAGCGGGTCATCCCGCCCTTCACGGCCATTGATCTCAACGGCAACACCCTATCCACGGTGCTGCGCGAGCATTCTCTCAACGGCGCCGGAATCTGGGATCAAGTCAAGAGCCTGGGAAAACCGCTGCTGAAAGGCCCCATGCGCTGGGTGGTGCGGACGCCCGACGGCGAACAGCAGGTTTCCGCTGGCGAGCTTGCCGCAGCTGAGCGCCGGCCCGACTTCGTGGTCACTCGGGGTAGCTTTACCGCAGGACCGCTGGCCGCCCGAATCCGGAGCGAGTGGGAACAGGATGGAATGGCCAAGGTGCATCTCCAACTTGACAGGGCCCAGGCGGCCCGGAGTGACGCCGCGGTGGAGCGGGTTTCGCTGGAGATACCCTTGGACGATTCGCAGATGCCGTACATGCACGCCTGCGGCGACGGCCTGCGGTTCAACTTCGCGGGAAGGACACCGGCGGGCGACGGACCGGTATGGAACTCCAACGAGGCAAACAGGACCAACATCGTCGGTACTTTCTATCCCTACATCTGGTTGGGTGGCGGAGAGCGCGGCCTGGCGTGGTTCGCAGATACAGACAAAGGGTGGAGTCTCGACGAATCCACCCCGACCATTGAGCTGATCCGCCAGGATGAAACGCTGCTCCTGCGGGTGAACTTCATCACGAGACCCACCACCCTCGAGACGCCGCGCGAGATCGTGTTCGGCCTGCAGGCCACCCCTGCGAAACCCATGCCCGAAGAGCCCGTCAACTGGCGCCGCTGGATTTGCAGCAGCACCAATGACATCGGCGTGCAGCCCTTCACCATCGTCGGGGCAACGTACTACTACGGGATGCTCAGCTATGACCTGTGGCCGCGTGGCCGGGACTTGTCGATCTACGATGCATTCTCCCGCGCGCGTGACACCGGGGAATATGACGACGCTTTCGTGAAGCAGTGGGTGGAGGGGAACAAGCCCTATGTCGACCCCGAGAGCGACATGTGGAAGACCTACGACATCCACGTGCAGTCGGGCATGCGTTCGGCTTCGGGAGCCGTGCGGTCAAAGGGCTGGCTCTGGACGCCATACACCAATCCCCGGGGCATGGGGTTCCACGAAGATGAGTGGCCCGTCTTCCAGGACGAGTGGGTCAACTTCCCCTACCAGGAGCGCAGCCGTTCAGGCTCACTGGCCTACGAGATCACACCCTGCGAGAGCTTCAGGGATGCAGCGATGGCCTCGTACAAAGAGATGATGACCTGTTTCGACGGCATCTACTGGGACAATATCTTCATGGCAGCTCACTACGACACCGTTGTCGGCGGCGCGTGGGTGGATGAGAAGGGGCGCATTCATCCGGGGATGGGGCTGTGGGCCATGCGCGACCTCATCAAGCGCACGGCGTTTCTCTTCCACGAACAGGGCAGGCCCGTGTTCGCGAACGTCGCCCACATGACCAACACAAACATCGTGCCGATCCTGTCCTTCGCCAACATCAACCTGGACTGGGAGTGGCAGTACGGCAAGCGCGACTTCCAGGACCGTTTCGCACCGGACCTTACCGTGGCTGAGACCATAGGGCGCCAGTGCGGCAATATCCCGCTTATCCTCGCAGGCGGCTTCTACGACGCGAAGGACCCGGCGTACGATTGGTGCATGCGCACCCGGCTCGGGGTCTGCCTGGTCCACGAAATCCGCGTCTGGGACTGGCAGCCCGGGTTCCACCACGAAATGTTCGCGAAGCTTTTCGAGTTCGGCTATGGCACGCCGCACTGCCGCGTCTACAACTACTGGGACGACGGCTTCCCCCTGCAGACAGAGGGCGCCGATGTTCGCGGAATCGTGCTGGTCAATGGACAGAAGGCAATCGCGATCGTGACTGACTACGGCGAGGGCGGAGACTGCCGCCTGAAGCTGGACCTGAAAGCCATTGGCCTGCCCGAGACCGTGACTGCAACCAATTTCGAGACAGGAAAGGCCATGGACGGTGCGCGCGGTGAGGCGCGTTTCAAGATGAAAAAGCACGACTTCCGGGCGGTGTTGTTCGAGTAACGCCCACGGGCCGACGCCTAATACGTTATCGCGGGCCGCTACCGGGTCTGCGCCGGCGAAGACACTACCGGATCCTGCGCGCACACTGGAACATGGTGTCCACGGCCTCCGAGCTCACATTACTCGGGAGCGGGCTGCCGGTGCACAGGACGAAAGGCGCATTCTCTCCCGAGGACGCAAGCTGCGCTTTCACCGCCCGCGCAATCTCGTCCGGGTCGTTGCGCAGGAGCAGCAGTTCCGAGTCCAGGTTTCCGAAGAGGCAGCGTTTGTCGCCGAAGACGGCCCGGACCCGATCCACCGTCAGGTTGGCCCCCTTGCGCGGTTGCTCGAAAGCGAAGGCGTCCACCGGCAGGGCCGCCTCGCGGTCCAGTATGGGCAGGACATCGCCCTCATTCCACAGCACGATGCGCAGCCCGGCTTCGTGCGCGGCTTCGGTGATCGAGCGCTGGTATGGGAGGGCGAAGCGGTCGAACATCGCCGGTGAGATGATGTCACAGGATGCCCAGCCATCCGCGATAAAGGCGACCTCGGCGCCGGCGTCGCGCCACTCACGCATGAGCCGCCGATCGCTGGCGGCATAGCGCTCGCACGCGTACACGAACAGGTCCGGGTCGGTCAGCATCAACTCCATGGCGCGCTCGAAACCGAAGGCATAGCAGGCACGGATATACGCCGGCGAGTGATGGGGGAAGACCATGGCCTCGTCACCCACCTCGGCAATCAGCCTCGCGAGGTCTTCGAGATACGCTGCACCCCAGCTCTCATCGGCCGGGACCGCGCGGTCGATGTCCTCGCGGGTGCGCAGTTCACCCACGGGGTCACAGACGTGGCGGTCGGCCGCGTCGGTAACGGCAAGGCTCGTGCGGTCCATCCGGTACCGCGCGTTACCCCGGGCGATGTGCCATTCAGACGCCGTGGTCTCGACCAGCACTGGGACGTCATCGCCGCCGGGGCCGTTGTAGAATAGGGCGTCCGGCCTGTGGCGGCGCAACAGGGCAAGATGGGCCTCATGCCAAGTCTCGCGGTCCGCGAAAGCCAGTTCCCAGGGCTCCAGACCCGCCACCTGCCAGGTGTAATCGAAACCCCAGGTGAAGAGCGCCACCGGCACACGCTCGGTGGCCTGTCCGCTCAATGCGGCGCGTACGAGGCTGCGGCCTGAAGGCGTTTCGCGCATTGGGTCCCTCCATTTGGGCGCCGAGATTCGTGTCCCGCAATTCACTATCGGGCTGCGCTCAACCCGGCTCGGGCGGAGGGCAGCTTTCGCCGGAGTTCCGCCAGCGCCTGGGCATTGCTCAGTCCGTTGAAGTCCCACACAAGCAGAGAGAACTCGCTCGTGCCCGCCGGGTAACTGCCCGTCACTTTCACCACGTACGTCCCACCATCGTGATGCACCGCGGGCGCCGGCTGCCCGAAGAGCACTGCGCAGGGGCCTTCGGCCTTCTCCCGGGGCACGTCGTAGTTCCGGTCGCCCAGGAGTATCCAGTCAGCCCCTTGGGGCAGGTCCAGCGGCTTGCCGCTGTCAACTTCACCTGTCTCATAGACCGCGAATTTCGCCATGTCCGCCCAGTCGCCATTGCCGGCGCTCGGAATGGCAAACAGGTCCACCCTCGGCGCAATCTCCCCTGCGCCCTCAATCACTCCGCGAATGCTCAAGCCGCCCTCCAGCAGCCCGAACCGCAGCGTGACGGTGCCCTTCGCGGTCCTCCAGACGCCCTGCAACACCTGTCCACCGGCAGTATCCAGCGTCGTGAACGCAGGCGTGCAGGTGTCCAGCGACTGGCCATCCAGCACCACGTCGATGAACCCGGCGTCATACCAGTTGCGATAGCTGGGCCCGGTCATGCCCAGGCCGGAACCAAAATGCCACTGGCTCCGATGCACCGAGCCGTCAGGTTCCTGTGTCTGCGAATACCGCAGCGCGAACCTGCTCCAGAAGTCGCTGACGTAATACGTCCGCTCGCGGCGAGTCGCCTCACCCACCGCGTTCTCGCGTTCCGGGCCCATGGTCACCGCTGTCACGGGCGCACCGGCGGAGTCGACCAGGCCCCGCAGAGCGCGGGCGCTTTCAGACATGCGCCTGGCAGTGTCCTGGCGCATCCGACCATCAGCGACGCCTGGAGCCCGTGGGGCTGTGACTGTCGCCTCGAACTCTCGCGCGGCCGTGTCGGAGCGCACTGCCGCGTCGGAGAGTGCCTGGATCAGCCGGCCGCGGGCTTCCGATGTAATGACCTTCACCCGCGACGCGAGCAGGGGCACGCAAGACCGTACTGCGTCCCGCCAGGCCGAATACTGGGACGCCGCAGTCTGCCCGAAGATGGCTTCGAGCATGTTGCGTTCATAACGCTCCACGTCATAGTTCGCGGGATCCCAGCAGTAGCTTCCCCAGAGCGCGAAGTTCCAGTCGCCCCCGCCGCAGAGCCACGCACGATCGGTCAGCGTGGGCAACTCGCGCAATGCGGCGATGGAGTCCTCCCGGGGCACCACGCCCTTCTCAGGGTCCCATCGCTCGAGATACCAGCCCCACGGAAGCTGGCTGAATCCTCCCCACAGACCGGGCTGCCGGGCCATCTCAGGGACGAACTGATCCTGGTCGTACAGCCCGTTGTACCAGTACACGAAGTTCCGCAGCCCGGCTTCGCGCACTGCCTCGATCTCATCGCGGCGCAACTGGCAGAAGTACTGGGCCACATCAGCCATCTGCGGGGCCTCGCCCCAGACCCTGAAGTACCCGGGACCATCCAGGCCGCCGTAGTATGTCTGCCAGCCCTGGAAGTATGGCGTGGGACAGACCATGAGCCGGGTGACGCCGCGCTGCCGGGCCACGTCCAACATCGGCTCAAGCAGGGCAAGCTGCACCGCCGCCAGGGAACCGAACTTCTCACGGCAGCCGGCGCATCGCTCGGTGTGGGTTGCAGCGTCGCGGGTAATATCATCGAACAGGAAGATCAGGCCGTCGCACCCGCGATCCAGCAGTTCCGTGGAGTACCGGCGGATACGCGCCAGGTCCTCGGGATTTGATGGACACAGTTGACGTTTGAGCAGCAGTTCCGTGCGCCAGTTGGAGATGAGCCCGTACAGGGTGATCCCTCGCCGCGCACACTCCTCATGTACAGCGCTGACCTCGGGCGGCACCGTGTCCTGCCCCTGGTCGCCGTAGATCTCGTAGTAGGCGGCGTTGATCCGCCAGCGCGCGAACCAGTCAAGCGTGCGAAGCGCCCCCGGGCTAGTATTCCGCGGGCAACCGGTGTGAGCGCGCTCGGTGAGGGTCGGCCAGTCGCTGATGGCGACGCGAGGCAGCACTTGCTTGCCGCCCTCTTCGCGGACGAGCTGCTGGATCGCATAGGCCGCATACACCGCCCCTGCCGGCGAGGCTGTGAGTGTTGCTGTATCGCCGCGCGAGATCCCGACATCCAGCACGAAGGCTTCCGCTGCTCTTTCATCGGGCGGCGCAGCCAGCCCAAGCGCATCCGCTGCGTCCTTCAGCCCAGCCGCATCGGTGATCACCACGCGCAGGGGAGTGCTGCCCGTCTCGCCGGTCGTCGTCTCGCCCAGCGACTTCCCCAGCACCTCCACGGCGTAGTTCACCATGGCCTCATCCTGCGCGACCTCGGCGCGGGAGATTCCTGACACGCGAACCATTCCGGCTCCCACGCGCAGCTGCTTGGGCGGCGGCATGAGAGTCGAAACTTCAGCCGCCGGCAGCAATGCCGGCAAGGCAATCGCGGCAGCAGACCACCCGATGACAAATGCATGAAGCGGGCGCATGGCGACAGCCTCCAGTTGGCAGATGGGCCATCAATGGATCAGACATTCATTCGCCTTCGCACATGTCCTCGCCTGCCGGTGCTGCTGGGGAGGATGCGCCCGTCCTCCGGAGAAATCGAAAGCCCTTATGTACGGGCTGACCGCCACACGGACAGGTGACGACGATGACAACCGATCTGAACTCACTTCTGGGGAGAAGCTTCGCATGCGCTTGCGGGCAGACCCACTCCGTTCCCACGCGCGAAGTGGATATGGGAAGAGGAGCGCTGGATCGGCTGCGCAGCCTGGCGGAGAGACACCTGCCCGATGCCGGCGGCGTGTTGATCGCGGACCGGAACACCTGGGATGTCTGCGGACGCCGTGCCCACGGGCTCCTCGCGGGCATCGCTGACCGGCACATCATACTGGCCCCCTTCGATGGCGAGGGCAAGGTGCATGCCGATGACGTTACCCTCGCCGGGCTTTGCGCTGCGCTGCCCGGAGATGCCGCCTTTCTGGTCTGCATCGGCAGCGGCACCTTGAATGACCTGACCAAGCTGGCCGCAAGCGCCGCGGGGATCCCATCGCTCTGCGTGGCAACTGCGCCTTCGATGAACGGCTATCCCTCGGCGATTGCCGCCATCACCGTCCGGGGCGTCAAGTCCACCCAACCCTGTCAGCCGCCGGTAGCGATCTGCTGCGACACCGACGTCTTTTCAGCCGCGCCACGGGAGATGATCCAGGCCGGGTTCGGGGACCTGTTGTCGAAGAACACAAGTTCCGCGGACTGGCTCATGGCCCATCTGCTCACCGGGGAGCACTACTGCGAGCGCTGCGTGCAACTTGTGACTGATGCCGAGTGCGCCTGCAGAGCACAGGCCGCGAGCATAGGCGCCGGGGAGCCGAAGGCCATCGAGCTGCTCATGGACGGGCTGATCCGCTCGGGGGTGTCAATGGCGATGGCCGGGTCATCCAGCCCGGCTTCCGGCGGGGAGCATCTTCTGTCGCATTACTGGGACATGACCGCAGCGGCGCGGGGACGCAAGCCCGACCTCCACGGCCGCCAAGTCGCTATCGGAACGCTTCTTGCGGCAAGGCTCTACGAACTGTTGCGCCGGCGTACTATGGCCCAACAGGGCCGGCGGCAGCGAGCTGTGCAGATAAACGAAGACGAGCTACGCCGGCATTTCGAGCCCTTGGTCGGGGAGCAGACAGCGGACGAAATCGCTTCACTTTCCGCCCGGAAAGCAGCAGCAGGTGGCGGCGCGGGCGACCGAATCGCGCGGCTCGACGCGGATGCGCCGGCATTCTGGCAGAGCCTTGAGCCGCTGCTGATCCCGGCAAGCCAACTCAAGGCCTCGCTTGCGGCCGCCGGAGTGCCCACCAGCCCGGGAGCACTCGGGCTGACCGGGGCGGAGGTGCGGTCTGCCCTCCTCTACGCGCGGTGCATCCGTGACCGCTACACCGTGCTGGACCTCGCCGCTGACCTCGGGCTCTTGGAGGAACTCGTGCCCGAGGTCATGGCCGTTCTCGACTGACGCGCCGCTATGCTCCCTGAAGCCCCAGCAGGCGCACCGCATTGCGCGACTCGATCTTCTCCAGGGCCTCCTCCGGAAGCTTCCGGTTCTCGCGCAAGTCACGCATCAGCCCTACCGTGAGCCAGATACGATCCACATCACTGCGCAGGCAGGAATCCGTACCGAACATCAGTTTGTCCTGGAACTCGTCGAGGAACTCGATCCCGAAAGCCGGGTCTCGCGTCAATGCATTGTGACCGCTCCCCGCCGAGATGTCCGCCCACATGTTCTCGTACTGCCGCATGAGTCTCGGCACAGCACCATTGGGCGCGATAGGGCCCGTGGGGTACCCAGCGCGGCTGTCATGGGGCACTTCCCCCGAGATCTCCGCCCAGAAGGTGGGCCCGTGGCCGATGAACACGGTGTCGGGGCACAGTTGCAGGGCTCGTTCGAGCCGGGGCAGTCCGAACTGATCGCGCAGACCGTAGCTTTGCGGACAGTCCATCATGTCGAAGAGCACCGGCAGCCCGAACCGTCCCGCCTGCTGGTACAGGTTGATACAACGCGGGTCGTCGAAATCCATCTTGGGAAGAAACTCGCCGATGCCTTTGCAGCCCCGTGCCGTGTACTCCTCCAGCAGGTGCGTGAAATCCATGTCGGCCCGGTTGCCGTAGCGCGGGTCGATCAGGCAGAAGGGGATGAGCCGCCCGGGATACCGGGCGCAGGCTGCGATGACGTCCTCCGTGTCGCTTTCGAGATACGCCCCTTCGGGGTGTTCGCTCAGGGGCAGAATACAGGTCACATCAATGCCCCAGGCATCCATCTTCGCGATCAGGTTCGTGACATCAACGAACTCGCGGCGATCGGGCGAAATGCGCCCGATATGACCGTGAACATCAATGACCATGCTCTTGCTTCCTTGTCGGTGGCATTGCCCCGGGAACCCGGAAAGGTTTTGCCGGTCGCGCGGAGCCGGTCCGCCTCATGTCCGCAGAGGCCGGATCGGCAGAACGCGGCCCCCCTGCATCCAGGGGGGCCGCAGTGTGGCTCTCCAGGCGTGTCTCATCCTTAGGGATTGTTCTTGAAATACAGCTTCGCGTCGGTGCTGCTGATACCGTAGTGATAGTCGGATGCTGCCTTGAGGGTCATCCAGTTGGCCCACTTCGCGTGGCCGTCATACATGACCATGTTGTTGCCGCCGTTGTGCAGGAAGTCTTTCTCCGTGGGTGGAGTCGTCTGGCAGGTGGCCCAGCCCTTGCAGACCACGGGCACCAGACCTCGCGGGTACTCCACCGCCGGGTGAACGCCATCCCCGAGCATGGCAGTTTCGGCGGGCTTGGTGAACTGGGCCAGAGCGATGCCGGCCCCGACCGGCAGCGAGTAACTACGATACAGCGTGGAGCCCCAGTAGTCGAAAGCACCGTACGGGCTGCTGGGGCAGATGAAGATCTGCGTGTTCTTCACATACGGCATGACCTTCAGCTCCCAGTTGATCGATGTCGCCTGGTAGCCGCTGCCGGACACTGTCCTCTCGTCGTAGTCCTGGGCGTACATCAGACAACCCAGCCCCAGCTGTTTGACGTTGCTCAGACACGACGTCTGGCGGGCTTTCTCGCGGGCACGTGCGAAGACCGGGAACAGGATTGCTGCCAGGATGGCGATGATGGCGATCACCACCAGCAGCTCGATCAGGGTAAAGCCGCGTCTCGTCATGGTGCAACCTCCGTTCCTCAGGATACCCCAGCGGTCTGGGGCGGTTCTCATGTACGGCGCGTTCCACGCGCCGCCTCAATCTTCCATTCGCTGTCGCGACTGCCAACTCCTTGCACCGTGTCCGGCCACATCTTGTGATCACTTGTCAAGCGCTTCATACCACCATGCCAGGAAGCGCTCGGAGAACCAATCCTCTGGCCTGGCTTTGAGGGTTTCCAGTATCGTATCCACCATCGGCCGCGTCCGGATTGCGCGGATCGTGGCTGACCCGATCTTGCCGAAGCGCACCAGACCAAGCTCAGCCAGGTACTCCCCCATGGCCTGGAAACTAAATCCCGGCCACACGAAGTCCGCCGAGGGGTTCATGCCCGCCCGACTCTTCTCGTAGTATTCTACGACCGCGTCCCAGCGAGAGATGCGGTCCAGGAGCCCCTGTCGCCGCTCCTCCGGCGCCTGCTCCAACGCCCACTCCACCAGCAGGCATTGGCAGTAGTGCGCCTGGGTGTTCACCGTGAAATCCACGCCCAGAAAGCAGTAGTGAGCATCCCACTGGTACAGCCGCTCCCACGGGCTGGCTTCGGCGAAGGCCGCGTCACCGAACAGGCATGGTCGAAGCCCCCATTTGCCGTGGTCCGCCGTCAACTCCGCGGCCCGTGCGCCAATGGCCGACACGGAATGGGTGGGGTTATTGCTGCGAATGCTGTCGGGCCGCTGTCGGAAGGTCTCCGTGATGATCCCCGGGTACGAGGGCGAGTTCTCGTAGTCCCAGTCCCTGATATCCTGAGTCCCGTTCCACCATAGCGTCGGCACAGCCACCGTGCCCTCCGGGCCCACCGCCTGCAGGAATCCTTCGATCACGGTATTCGGCCCACCGACGACGTGTCCCATGCTGCTCAGCGAACTGTGGAACATAACGATATCGCCTTTGCCAACGCCCACACTGCTTACACCTCGCGCCACGTCATCGACGGTGACATGTACGTTCTTGTCGCCCTGTTCCGGCATCATTGCTCGGGTCGGTCCTTTCCGCATCGCAGGGATCGGGGGGAGAAAGGTCGCACTGCTTCTGGCGCAGCGGCGGGGACGCGGGCCATGTCTGCCCGCACGCTCACCACACTGTTTCGCCGCGGATGTCTCTGTCACCTTGCGAACCCGGACGCAACTGACGCAGGCGCAGGTCGAAACCCACTGCTGGGAGAAGAAGGGCAGCGCGAATCAGAACCCGGGAGGGTTGTCAAATGAAGCTCAGCCTGCTCACATACTTGCTCGGGAAAGACATGTCTCTGGAGGAGCTATTCGACGTAGTCCGCACCACGCGGATTGAGGGCCTGGAACTGCGCGCGGAGCTGGGTCACCAGCATGGTGTCGAACTGGAGCTTGACGCCAGCCGGCGCGCCGAGGTGAAGCGCCGGTTCGAAGACGCCCGTATCCCCTTTGTCTGCCTTGCGACGAGCTGCCTTTTCGAGGACCTGGACGAGAATGTGCGCAGAGAACACATCGACCGCGCGAAGAAGTACTGCGACCTGGCGGCCGATTGCGGCGCGCCGCGGATCCGGGTGTTCGGGAACGCATTCCCCGCGGGTGCGGATAAGATGCAAGTTGTCGAGAACGTGGGCGCGTCCCTGCGTGAGATTGCTGAGCACGCCGCCACCAGGAACGTGGACGTCTGCCTGGAGATGCACGGGGACTTCTACTGGTGGGAGTACACGCTCAAAGCGGTTGAGCTGGCCAATCACCCGCGCGTGGGCATCGTGCACAACTGCGACCCGCGCGAGATGCGGTTCGGCCCGATCTCGGCCTTCTACGAGCCGCTCAAGCAGCACATCCGCCACGTCCACATGCACAATCTCGAGGATCCGTACCCGTACAAGGCGCTGTTCGGAATGCTCAAGCGCGACGGCTATGGCGGCTTCATGTCCATCGAGGCCGACGAGTCATCGGACCCGCGCCGGGTCATCGCCATCTACGCAGCCCTCTGGCACGAAATGGTCGCGAGCAGCGGGTAGAGGCCCCGAGGCGCTCCCACGGAATGGGAGGTGGCGACCGCGGCCCGAGTTCCGAGGGCGCGGGCTTTTCACCAACGGCAATCGCTGGCTCATGCAGTAGCTTGCTGCCGAGGGCTATACCCGCCTCTTCTGCCGCAGCGAGTTCACAAACCCGGCTTCGGTCAGGTCGCGGCCCAGAGGAGGGTACTCCGTGATGGGCGAAGCAACAACCATCATTCGGAGCGGGAAGCGCAGCTATGCCCCCACTCGCCTCTTCTGGCCGCCGATTCCGGGCTCCGAGGTTCTGGCGAGCGGTAGCGCGAACTCACACGGCCCTCAGAACCAGGCATGCGCGTATCAACGCCACCTCCGGGACTGTCATGCTCATTCGGCGGTGAGAGCTCCCCGCAGCTAGGTCACGTCCCTTCAGGTCCCCTCGACCTGTATAATGGTCAAGCCGAGGAACCCGTATGGTCTACGGCTGATACCACGAACGGGGGATCGATGATGATCGCGATGCTCGGAGCCTGGATGGCGCTGACAAGTGTTCCGAACGCCGCCTGGGCCGAACCTCTGCGCCTCGAGGACGGCAGGCCGCTGGTCTGCGTCTATTACTTCGGGCACTGGTGGGAGCCCTGGAAGAGCGATGACGATGTGATCCGCCGCGACCTGATGGAAATCCGCGCCAGCGGCGTCTCCGTACTGGCATTGGACCACGAATGGTCGCAGGCCATCGACGGCGACTGGAAGTGGCTGGATCGCGAGCACCGGCTGGCGCGGGAGGCCGGGTTGCAAATCATCCCCTGGCTCAGCCTCAAGGTGTGGGCCGACCTGTCTCCCCAGCCGCGCCGTGAGCTAATCCGCGATTGGTACGGTGTGGACCTGAGACTGGGCACAAAGCAGGACGGATCGCCCGGCTCCGTGCAGATCTGGGACGCTGCCACTATTCAGGCGGGGGCCGCGTATGCAGCGCAGTACATTGAGCGCTACCGCGACCAGGCCCTTCTCCACCTGCGCTGGAACGGTGAGGTGCGCCCGGTCGTGGCTCTAAGCGTGGAGCTTGCCTGGGACGGAGGCGGATTCGACGATGCAACGAACATGCTCTTCATCCGCTGGCTGCGAGAGCGATACGCAAGCGTTGGGGACCTCAACAAGGCCTGGGGGACGGCTTACGCGAGCCTGTGGGATGTCGACCCGCAAGATGCAGCGATCTTCGACTACGCCAACCATGCCGCGGGCACGAGTGCGCATCCGGCGGCCGTGGAGGACCACATCGAGTTCCGCGCCGGCATGATCTCCGACGCCCTGGGCATGATGGCGTCCCGACTGCGCCGCACCCACCCGGATGTTCTCATCCTCGCCGAACTGCCTTACCAGTTCGCCAGCGACCACCCGCATGCCCAGAGCTACCGCATCGACTACGCCGCCAACCCGGCTTGCACCGAATCCGCGGACATTCTCTTTTTCCGCGCTACTGGCTTGCTGAATGGGAAGGAGGCCGACTTCCTGAAAGCCTGGACGGAACGCACCGGACAGCCAGCAATTCTGGGATATCGGACCTACAGCGATTGGGGAAACGATCGGGCGCCCGAGGAGACGGCGCGCATCGCGGACCTCTACGCGACCCAGGTGGCTCAGTTCGGCAACGGCTTCGCATTCTACAGCTGGAGCGAGATGGTCGACGTCCACCTTTCGCCATCGCTGGATGACCAGCAGGACAAGCGCTTCGCCATCAGCGCTGAACGATCCGCGCGCGCCAAGGCGCTCATGGCCGCAATGGTTCGCAGCTATCTCGAGAAGCTGCCCGAGCCGTGATGTCCCGCTACAGACGCACGAAATAGGAGTCGCAGGCCTGATCCAGATGCTCGGGCGTCATCGTGGGGGGCACCCCATGATACTTGCAGATATCTATGACCTGCTCGATCAGGTCACGCGGGTGGACACCCCTCATCTCCCGCCCTTCCCGCGTGTACCATTCCCCGACGAGGTGCTCAAAGGCGCTCTCGTTGAACTGCACATTCCTGGCCGCGCACACTCGCAGGAAAATCTCCCGGAACTCCTCCACGGTCGGTGACAGAATCTCCACCTTGTGCCGAATGCGCCGCAGGAAGGCCTCATCCACAAGGTCCCGCGGAGCGATGTTGGTCGAAAAGACGATCAACACCTCGAAGGGAATGTCGATCTTCTTCCCGGTGTGCAAGGACAGGTAGTCCTTGCGCTTCTCAAGGGGCACCATCCAGCGGTTCAGCAGGTCCACCGGCCGTACCTGCTGGCGGCCGAAGTCGTCGATCAGCATCATGCCGCCATTAGCTTTGAGCTGCAGCGGCGCCTCGTAGAACCCCACCACGGGGTCATAGATGAGGTCGAGGCTGGCCAGTGTCAGTTCCCCGCCCACGGATACGGCGGGGCGTTTGCAAGTGACCCAGCGTCTGTCTGTCCGCGGCACGAGACGCTCCGGTGTGAACGGTTCGGGGCTGTTGGCATTCTCTATGGGTTCGTGATACTGGGCATCGAAGACTTTGATGATGTGGCCGTCGACGTCGATTGCGTGAGGGACGTGGATGGCGCCGCCCAACAGTTGAGCGATGCCTTCTGCGATGGTCGTCTTTCCACCGCCAGGCTCGCCGTAGATGAAGATTGAGCGGCCCGAGTTTATCGCCGGCCCGAGGAGGTCCAGCACTTTCCGGGGCAGAACTAGATGGCTGAAGGCTTCCAGCACCTGATCATGCCGCACGGTCACTTCGGACACGCTCTGACGAACCGCAAACTCTGTGTACCGATCCAGGGGGACGGGGGCAGGGCCCACGTATTGGGACCGCACCATGGCCTCCCGCGCCCGAGCAGCGCCGCGCTCAGTCACGTGATACTCAAGGGACTGTTCGCCGAAGCTCCCGCCGCCGCTGATCGACAGGAAGGTCTCGTGCTTGAGGAAGGCAAGGATCTGGTCAAGAACGTTGATAAAGGGGAGACACAGTTCGTCAGCGATCCGCTGGGCGCTCAGTTCGCCGCCGAGATAGACCAGTTTGAGCACCAGGTCGGATAGGAACCCGCGATTCAGCCCTGTGTCCTCGATGGACTGCGGCACGGGAGGTACAGACGGTCTGTAAGTCAACTCCTCTGCCACGGCATTCACACTCCGTTCCTGCCCTTTCGGGCGACGAACTCAGGCTTTCAACTGCGATTATTGTCCGAGGCACGGTGCATGCAGCACACCCGGCACCGCAACCCATTCGAACCGATCAGCCCCGCACAACTCGCCCCAGTTTACCACTGGCACCCCTTTGCGCGGGCATTTGTTGTGGGCGGACTGGATGCACTCCAGGTCATAGGCCCGCCTGGTACGGGCAAGACGACGCTCCTGTTCCAGGTGCGCCACCGGTTGGCCCTTGACGGAATCGACGCACCGTATACGTGCGTACCCCTGGGAGGTCCTGCCCAAGCCTGCGAGGTGCCGGTGGGCCCGGTTACGCTGATGGACGAGACTGACCGCCTCGCCCGGGCAGACCTCGCCACTCTTCTCGCCCGGGTCAGGGAAAGCGGTGGCCGAGTTCTGCTGGCCACCCATCGCCTGCACACTGCAGCGCTGCGACGCGCCGGCTTCGCACCCCGAACCATCCGCCTGCATCCTCTGCAGGACCCCGTCGCGGCGGCGGAGCTATTGCTGTCACGCTTCGCAACACTGGAACACGCTGCGCGCGATGCATGGGCATTTGCACCGGGCGCCGACCGCGTACTTCTCGCCTGTAGTCGGGGGATCCCCGAACGCGTTCTGCAGATCGGCTACGAGCTGTTTGAAGAGCATGGCGCGCCGTGCATCATCACCCCGGCACTGATCCGTACCGCAACCCGGCGAATTGCCCGTGCGGTTACATTAGCCGCGGCGTCACGATGAAGGGCAGTTCCAGCACTTTGTCTCGCCAGACCGGAATGTCCACCCGCACCCGCACCATCCAGTCCATCTTCACATAGCGCCCCTGGAAACTCACCGGTCCGCTCGCAGGGACCTTCACTTCGAGCGTCCGATTGATCACCATTCCAGCGTTGAAGTCCCCTTCGAGGATCGGGTGCCAGTCCAGCACCGTGACCTTCTCCTCCGAGCCAGAACCGTGAATCTTGCAGCCTGCCCAGCACAGCACATTGCGGCAGTGGATGTTGCTGTCGGTCTCCACGCTAAGCTCGAGGCGAAGCGTATCCCCGGCCGCCACCACGTATAGCCCGTCTTTCGTAACAGCTTCGCGCGCAGTGATGCGGCCACTCACGGGGCCCTGCCTGTCGCGCACGGGCGGCGTTTTGACTTGAGCCAGCCATTCCACCGGAATGACGCTGTCCGGCCCTGTGCCGCGATCGGCGCCCCTCTCCAACTCAGGCGGGAGATGCAGCGCTCGCACCTGCCGAATATCGGGGATCAATCCCCGCGCTGGTACCCTCACCACAAGCTCCCACTCGATGAAGTTGTTCTGTCCGCTGAAACTGGGAATGCCGTTGGCCGGCAGCTTAGCATCCACCGCGAACTCCGCGACCTCACCCGGGGATAGCCGCCGGGCTTCCCCGAGCACAAACTCCTGCTCTACCAGATCGTTGTGGTAGTGAGTGTCAGAGGTGCCGCCGCGGTTGATTGCATGCTCGCGGCAGATCAGTTGGGCAGTGGGTGTGCCGGTGTTGAAAGACTTCTTGCACTGGACTGCAGGACGCCAGCGCAGTGCTGAGCCAAGTCTAGTTGATCCAGTCAGCTCAGGTAGGATAACCTCGTAGGTGCCGCGCGCGATCTGGCTGCGGATCACTACCACCATGATGATCGTCGCGATCACCGCGGCGATCACGCCAAACACAACCCGCATGACGCCATCGTTCGCCATTGCGAAGCCCAGCCCGCCGAGCACGATAAGAAGCCCGATCCCGATGAAGCAACCGATGATCTTGCTCATTGGCCCACTTTCACGCTGCATGCCAACACCCCCGGATGTGTTCGACTGCCGCCCGACCTTACCCGCCCAGATTGAGGTAGTACCTCTTTGAGATTGACGGGTCGATAAAGTAGTTGATGACGATGCGCCACAGAAACCCGCCAATGAGCATATGCCCCAGGGTCAGCCCGAGGAACAGGGGCACGAAGCGGCGATACGTCCGGTAACCGCCGTACCGCAGAAGCAGCCGCTGGCAAGTCCACGCAAATAAGAACGGGAACCAGTAGGGCGTGTGGTCGCCATACAGTGTGGCCAGCAGGAACCCCAGCGGGTGGAAGGGGAAGTTGGTCAGCCGGATACGCGCCATCGTGAGCAGCCAGGTGAACACGAAACCGCCGCCGTAGAAACCCATGCGCAGGAAATCCGGGCCCTGCGGGTTGTCCAGCCCGGTCCGCACCACGTTATACTGACCCCGCGACCAGTTGAAGCCCCAGCCCAGGCTCTGCTCCCCGGACCGGCTCCCGATCAGCACTTGCCCCTGCGAATACCCCACATCCAAGTGGTACCAGAACGTGATGCCTAGTGCCACCGCACAGGTCAGCAGCATGATCGCCACCAGGTGTGTGCGCTTCGCGTGAGCATACCCGGCAAGCTGGAAGCCATCCACAAAATACTGGCCGATCTGATGAGGGTATGCAGCCCGACCGGGCCAGAACATGGCTCCGAACAGCGCCATACTCCTGGCGCCACCGTGCTGCTTGATATACCGCGACCCTATCAACTGATAGGGCATCTGCTGGTCATATCCGTAAGGATGGCACCACACCACTGGTGGCCCGGCTTCCGCGCGCACGCGCGCTGCAACAAGCGTGAACATCAGCGTGCTCAAGACCACGCTCAGCGGCAGAAGCGTGGGCAGTCCGGCCTGCACCCAGAAGGTGACCATCCCCGCCGTCCCCAAGACCAGACCGATTGCCAGCCAACGGTAGCGCAAGGGCTCGTTCGTGTCCTCGTTTCCACTCACGATCTGCCGCCAGACCCAGGTGAAATGCGGTCGCGCGAGAATGATCAGGAATAAAGCCAGAGCGACGTATCCGCCGGAACTGACTTCCTGGAAGAAAGGAAAGCCCCCGGCCCGCATGCCGGCGCTGAGCCCGATCACCTTCACCATCTTCAACATGAAGTAGAACAGCCACCCTGACAACAGGACCTCACCCGAAACCAGGTACGCCAGCCCCCACACTTCTAACCCGAAACTGATGCTCAGCGGCCGTAAGAACCGCAGCCAGCCGTCGGTGAAATTCTTGTCCAGCGGCACGTGCCACTGGAAACCGGGGATCGCCGGGAAATACGCGTGCAGGATATTCAGCCCGTTGAATCCCGCGGCGAGGGAGAAGCCCACCCACATGTAGGGATTGCGGAAGAACCCGCTGGTGATGCCCTCGGTGTGCTTGCCGCCGGTCATCTCCACAGGGATGAATAGCAGCGGATAGGTCAGGCGCTCACGCTCCGACCACTGCCTGCGAAACAGTCCCACCAGACACATGACCGTGAACACCATCACCATCTGGAAGCTGAACCAGGCGATGAGCGGTGTCTTCCACTCACCCCACGGGATGTTGCCCGACGCCGAGCCCTCCATCCAGCGCTGGATCGTCAACTCGTCCTTGGGCACGAACCAGTCAGGGTAGGCTTCGAACAGCTCGCCCCATTTGTTCGCATCGGTGGCGAAGTACTTGCCGCTGGTGAGGTAGTGGATGATATATCCGCCGCGCTCCATGGGCAGCGAGATCGACAGCGCGGCATAGATCAGGAAGACCTCGGCGCGGGACAATGGACGCAGGCACGAGGGCAGGCCCCGGACGCGTGAGAGAAGGAGGTTTGCTCCCTGAAGGATCAGCAGGATGAAGAAGGGCTGGACCGGGGGGGACGTATAAGGGACCCAATTGATCCGCACGAACCCTGGCTTCGTGGTGAGCAGATAGATTGCGAAGGTGAAGCCTACCGCAAGGACAACTGCGCGAAGAGTGAGGCCGGCCAAGGATTCCGGTTGCTGGGAGTGGTCGTCGTGCGTCCGAATCATGGAGTCCCGCCGACAGTGGCCGCATCCAGGGACCGCCACGGAGGTGATGAACGAGACTGGGCCAGTATACACTACCAACGAGCATGCTTTCCATAGCCGCAACGCCTGGTCCTTACCCACTACAATGATGGGGAATTGGTACGGGTTTGAGTAGTCCGCGCGTGAGTTTGGCGAGCCACGGGTCGTGGTGGCGGACCAGTTGCAGGCCCAACCAGAAGACACTCTAGCCCGCCCCATGCACCAACTTGGAGGAGGCGAAGCGGCAGGGACCCCGGAATAGCCTGGTAGCGAACCATAAAGCCGTTCCCGGAGGTTCCTGCCGTGAATGCACAGTGCCCCATGCAGACCGCAGGCTCCTTCCGCGGAGTCCGCACCGAAGTCTAGTGCCGGGGCGTGAGTCTTGGGAAGACCGCCGGGAGCTACCCTTTGTTCGGAGAACGGCAGGTTACCACCCAAACCAATCTCCGAGGGGGGAGCTCCGTGAGCACAGTCTCGATAGCGCCGTTGAATGTCAACGCGTACGAGCAGTTGAAGCGCTTCGTTGAAGACTGGCAGGCTGTGGAGCCGGAAGCCGTCGCCAGCCTGCGTACGGATTTCGCCGCGTCCATCGCATATCTCAGACCGCTCAGCTTGAAGCATACACAGCGCGATCGCACGACCAACGCGATGGAAGGCGGGGGGATGAGACCCTTGCGCCGCACCCTGGACCGCGCCACGGCGTACCACAGCGACACAGGCGCCAACGTGGGGATGTTCCTGGCGATCGCAAGGCTCAACGCCAAGCAACGCGGCAAGGCCTGGGTACACGAGACCGACGATCTTATAACCATGCTATACAATGCCGGACCTTAGATTTCCGTACAGGCCCCTTCGCAAGTCCACATCTTGTCACACAAGGCCTTCTGGACATGCGGATTCCTTCGCACATGTCGATCGCCCACGTACGACCCGCCTTCGGGGGGCCTGCCCGGGTGGCACCGTGACCTAGGCTGGAGGGAGATCTCGGGCCGGCGCCGCACGGGTCTCACTCGAGGCGCTCTCGCCCAACCGGATCGGACCATCAGGCTTCGTGAGTAGCGCGCCACGAAGCGCTTCTGCACTTCTGGGACAGACTCCCGGCTTGACGTGCCTATTCCTGCCAAGCCCGGCTGAGGGCGTCCACCAAGGCCTGCTGGGGCACATATTGGTGCTCAGCATTCCTCACCCACACACCCATGCTGCCCATCCCCGTTGTCTCCCGCCAATTCCAGTACGTCCAGGGGATCTCGAAGCGGTTCAGGATGTTTGCTACGTCGGCCACCCAGGTGACCCCGTCGCCCCAGGACGGCTGGGCGCAGCCAAATTCACCGCAAAACACCGGCACCTGGTGCCGCTCCCGGAACTCCACCGCGGGGCGGATGCGTGCCGCCAGCCAGGCTCTGTCCACTTGCTCCTCCTCGTAGTGGAACCATGCAACCATCGGGTAGCTGTGTCCCGTTGCCTTGCTGGTCTTGACGTGGCAACGCAAGACGTATTGAGCGCCCTGCTTGATACGGAACTTCTTCTGCAACGCCCATGCGTTGTAGGAGTCGGTACCCTGAATGCGCAGGGAGCCCGGGGCACTGTGGCCTTCGTGCGGATCCCAGGCGAACTGCCCGGCGGTCTGGCGCTCGACGATCCACCCCTCCGATTTCCTGTTCGGTGGGAAGTCCAGGTTGTCGGAGATCGGGACCGTCTCACCGTCGCACAGCAGGTTCACATCGTCAAACCAGCAAGTACCCACGTTGCGCGTCGAACGCAGGATGAGCTGCCCGTGGGTGGCTTCCGCCGGGGGCGTAAAGGTCTGCTCCAGCACGTGCCAATCGGTGTCGCCGGAGGCGCCCCAGTCTTCCGGCGTGTTTTCCAGCCAGCGCTGGACAAGGGGCCACACGCCGGGATAGCGGCCGTCAGGGATCTGCCAGTATGTCAGAATGCCCGGCTCATAGAAGTGTATGGTATATACGAGACTGGGTCGCGGCAGCAGAGCCTTCTCCAGGCCGGCGATGCTGGAGCAGTAGGGATCGCTGACAACGATGGGACGATCAGGGTCCTCGGCCCGGATAGCGTCTATTGCCTCCAGGCAAAGCCGTTCGTAGTCCTCCAGCGGGTAGTCCTGTTCCGGCACGGGCTCGTTCATCAATTCGTATCCCAGAAGGCGGTCGTAGTGCCGATAGCGCCGGACCAGTTGCGTCCACACAGCAATCCACTGCTCCTGCAGCTTGCGCTCCCGCCAAAGCCGGTTCGCGCCTCCGTAATTCCAGCTCCAGGGGTTGTTGCCGCCAGGAGGGGTGTGATAGTCCAGGATGAACCACAGACCTGCCTCCTGGGCCCAGCTACACATGTTGTCCAGCAGCGCGAGGCCCGGCCCGCCGATCCGGTCGCTGTCGGGTGGATCGGTTACCTTGTCATGAAGGAAGGCAATCCGCACCAGAGTGGCGCCCAGGCGCTTCATATCGGAGGCATCATGCGGCTCCACACAGCCCCACCAACCCCAATTGGCGCCCCTGAGCACCAACGCTTCTCCCGACTCATTCACCAGTTTGGGGCCGACGACCCTGACGTGGGCTGCCGCCGCCGGTAACCCAAACGTCACTGCCGCCGCCACCACCCAGACCGCCGACTTCACTGCAGCTGAATTGGCCATACTCAGATCGTCTCCCAGAGGTCGTGGTTAGCTGGCCCGCCCTATTCATGAAGTAGGAGCAAGGAGAAACCGAAGGCCGTCGAAATGGGCTTCTGTGCCAGAGGAATGCCTGTTCCAAGATGCCCCCCGGCAGGACACAGTGCATTCGACAACTGGACCTAGGAATCCTTCATCGCAAGCAGGTCACCGGTCGCTTCGATGGCGACGACATCTCCAGGGAAGACCGTCTCGTGCTGTTCGCCCGGGCCCTCGACCTGCTGGGGTCGCCCGGGTTCGCCATCGCGGAGTCCGTCGGGGATCACGACGACCGTGCGGCGGCGACGATGCTGGACGCCGCTGGCGTCGCCGGAGGGGCCGCGGCGGACGGGAGTTCGACATGGTGCCCTTGACCGGGGCCCGCCCTCGGCGTACCACGGCTCGACGGTTCCGCACCGCGGATGCCCGCGGCGGCACCGCATGTCGAACGGCCCCGACCGGGCCGCGACGCAACGGTCGAGAGGTGAACGGAGATGAGCGGTGCACTCACGGCACCCTTCGCCTGGTACGGCGGCAAGCAGAGGCTGACCCGGTTCGTGCTGCCGCTGGTGCCGGAGCACTACGACGCCTGCGTGGAGACCTTCTTCGGAGCGTGCACCATGTTCTGGCGGCTCCGCGAGCTGAAGGCCGAGGAGGCCGATATATCCGAGCAGATCGAGCGGAGCCAGGGCCCCAAGCCGCTGCCGATCTAACTCTTCAAGGACGAGAGCCTTCAGGCCATCGGGGACAACCTGCCGAAGGCCTTGCTGTCGCCGGACAGCGGCGTGGCCAAGCGTTACCTGAACCTGTTCGCGAGGCGGATCGAGCTGGAGAGGGACGAGGTGAGGATCGAGATGAACGTGGCTGCGATGCTGGAAGAGGGCCTGCAGAACGCAAAAACGAGAACTGTTGACCATGAAGGTGCAGTTCTCGCAGTTGGTGATGCTTGGCTCCCCGGGGCGGATTCGAACCACCAACCTAATGGTTAACAGCCATCCGCTCTACCATTGAGCTACCGGGGAACCTGGTTCGGGTATGGCGACGGGGCCGGGAGCACGATGCCCCGGCCCCGTCAATCAGCCCCGGCGACGACCTACTCTCCCACGACGTCTCCATCGCAGTACCATCGGCGCTGGAGGGCTTTACTTCCGTGTTCGGAATGGGAACGGGTGTGGCCCCTCCGCCATAGTCACCGGGAAAAACGGTTGTCAATACGCGCGCACCCTGACAACTGCATAGCGGATTTGTTAGCCTCAGAATGAGTGCAAGCGTGGCAAGCGCTCGGGCGATTAGTACCGGTAAGCTGAAGACATTACTGCCCTTACACTCCCGGCCTATCAACCTGGTAGTCTACCAGGGCCCTTACAGGTCGAACCTCGAGGAAACCTAGTCTTGGGGTGGGCTTCGTGCTTAGATGCTTTCAGCGCTTATCCACTCCAGACGTAGCTACCCTGCATGTGCCGCTGGCGCGACAACAGGTACACCAGAGGTCTGTCCGCCCCGGTCCTCTCGTACTGGGGGCAGCTCCCCGCAAGTTTCCAACGCCCGCAACAGATAGGGACCGAACTGTCTCACGACGTTCTGAACCCAGCTCGCGTACCACTTTAATGGGCGAGCAGCCCAACCCTTGGGACCGAATTCAGCCCCAGGATGTGACGAGCCGACATCGAGGTGCCAAGCTCCGCCGTCGCTGTGAACGCGCGGGCGGAATTAGCCTGTTATCCCCGGGGTAACTTTTGTCCGTTGATCGGCGGCCCTTCCACTCGGAACCGCGGGGTCACTAGGACCTGCTTTCGCATCTGCTCGACTTGTGGGTCTCGCAGTTAAGCTCCCTTATACCCTTATGCTCTTCGCGCGATTTCCAACCGCGCTGAGGGAACCTTTGTACGCCTCCGTTACCTTTTAGGAGGCGACCGCCCCAGTCAAACTGCCCACCTGATACTGTCTCCAAACCGGATAACGGTTCAGGTTAGAATTCCAACCTTGCGGAGGGTGGTATTCCAACGGTGGCTCCACGAGCCCTGGCGAGCTCGCTTCATAGCCTCCCACCTATGCTCTACACCGCAAAGTCAAATCCAATACCAGGTTACAGTAAAGCTCCACGGGGTCTTTCCGTCTTGTTGCGGGTAACCAGCATCTTCGCTGGTGCTACAGTTTCGCCGAGTCCCTCGTTGAGACAGCGCAGGAATCGTTACGCCTTTCGTGCAGGTCGGGTATTATCCGACGAGGAATTTCGCTACCATAGGACTCTCATGGTTAGAGCCGTCGTTCACCAAGGCTTCGGTTCAGAGCTTCGGCCACATAAATGCGGCCTGACCCCTCCCCTTAACCGTATGGCACCGGACAGGCGTCAGCCCCTATACCTCGGCTTGCGCCTTAGCAGAGACCTGTGTTTTTGGTAAACAGTCGCTCCCGCCGTTTCTCTGCGACCCCCAGATGCTCAGCGTGCGAGACGCGTCACAGCCAGGGGCACCCCTTCTCCCGAAGTTACGGGGTGATTTTGCCGAATTCCTTAACGAGGGTTCTCTCGCGCGCCTTAGGATTCTCTCCCCGCCCACCTGTGTCGGTTTGCGGTACGGGCACCGTGCAACTCCCTAGAGGCTTTTCTTGGCAGCATGGGAATGACCACTTCGCCACCATTACAGCAGCTCCCCATCACCTCTCGGGGTTATGGCCGGACGGATTTGCCTATCCAGCCCCCCTACGGGCTTGGCCGCGCTCTACCAATCACGCGGATGATCGCCCCTCCTGCGTCCCCCCATCGGGACTTTGTCGTTGCACAGTGGCGCCGGAATATGAACCGGCTGTCCATCGCCTACAGCTTTCGCTCTCGGCTTAGGCCCGGCTAACCTTAAGAGGACGAACCTTGCTTAAGAAACCTTGGGCTTTCGGCGGTGAAGATTCTCACTTCACTTTTCGCTACTCGTACCGGCATTCTCACTTCCGATTCGTCCAGCAGTCCTTACGGTCTGCCTTTGTCCTACTACGGAACGCTCCCCTACCAAACCCGGAGTATGATGATCGCGACCGACACCCGGGGCTCGCAGTCCCCCGCCAATGCCGAAGCAAAGGCGGACAAAAGCGATACCGTCGGGATAAGTCGCGACCGACTCCAGATTTCCACGGCTTCGGTGCTAGGCTTAGCCCCGTTGGATTTTCGGCGCGGAGCCACTCGACCAGTGAGCTATTACGCACTCTTTAAAGGGATGGCTGCTTCTAAGCCAACCTCCTGGCTGTTTCAGCAACTCCACATCCTTTACCACTTAGCCTAGCTTAGGGACCTTAGCCGGTGGTCTGGGCTGTTTCCCTCTCGACCGCGGGGCTTATCCCTCGCGGTCCGACTCCCAGGCTCTGAAGTCACGGCATTCGGAGTTTGATTCGGGTTGGTACCCTGTCAAGGGCCCTAGCCGATTCAGTGCTCTACCTCCGTGACTGAACGCCTGAGGCTAGCCCTAAAGCTATTTCGGGGAGAACCAGCTATCGCCAGGCTCGGTTGGCTTTTCACCCCTATCCACAGCTCATCCGACGGCTTTTCAGCGCCGAGCGGTTCGGGCCTCCACGCAGGATTAGCTGCGCTTCACCCTGGCCATGGATAGCTCGCCTGGTTTCGGGTCTATGGCGTGCAACTGGATCGCCCTATTCGGACTCGGTTTCCCTGCGGCTCCGCCGTTCACGGCTTAACCTTGCTGCACACCATAACTCGCCGGTTCATTATGCAAGAGGCACGCCGTCACCCTGGCCCGAAGGCCAACGGGCTCCGACCGGTTGTAGGCACACGGTTTCAGGTACTATTTCACTCCCCTTCCGGGGTGCTTTTCACCTTTCCCTCACGGTACTTGTCCACTATCGGTCACTGAGAGTACTTAGCCTTAGAGGGTGGTCCCCCTGGATTCACACCGGATATCACGTGCCCGGTGTTACTTGGGAGAAGCTCTGGGAGACACCAGTCTTTCGCGTACGGGGCTATTACCCGCTATGGCCCGACTTTCCAGACATGTTCTGCTAGACTGATGTTTTGTAACTCCGTAGCGGAACCACACTTCCGCACGAGCCTTCCCGCGACCCCTGACGTGCAACGCATGTGGGCTATACACACGCCAGGTTTGGGCTGATCCCCGTTCGCTCGCCACTACTAGGGGAGTCGCTTTTGCTTTCCTTTCCTCGAGCTACTAAGATGTTTCAGTTCGCTCGCTTACCGACCCTTACCCTATGTGTTCAGGTAAGGGCGACGCCGCGTGACCGGCGCCGGGTTTCCCCATTCGGGCATCCCCGGATCCATGCTTGCTTGCAGCTCCCCGGGGCTGTATCGTTGCTTGCTACGCCCTTCATCGGCTCTCAGTGCCAAGGCATCCACCGTGCGCCCTTGGTAGCTTGACCACGCAATGTGAGATTCCTTCGGCTAACTAGTAACTTGCGTTACTGTCCGCTATGCAGTTGTCAAGGTGCGATCGTCTCGAGCCATCAGGCTCGTGCATGATGCCCTCTAGGGCGCCACGTACCAACCTGATCGCCTATCTATTGGTGGAGACGACCGGGATCGAACCGGTGACCTGCTGCGTGCAAGGCAGCCGCTCTCCCAGCTGAGCTACGTCCCCACTCGGTCCGCCCTGGCCCCCGTCTCACTCCCGGCCACCGAGGTTCAGTGGTGGGCCGAGGTGGACTTGAACCACCGACCTCGCCCTTATCAGGGGCGCGCTCTGACCGGCTGAGCTACCGGCCCATCCCGTTCTCGAAGGTTCGCTTCCGACACCGACGAAAAATGCGAGGGGATCAGGCTCCCTCGCAGGAACGCCCCATCTCCGTCTGAAACTCTATCCTGAGCCCGTCGCCCACGTACCGATGGCCGTGCGCCTCCACAGCCTCGTGATGCGATCCCTCAAAACTAAATAGCGTGAGTGATTGCCAGATCGACCTGATCCGAATGTTTCGGATCTCTCCTTAGAAAGGAGGTGATCCAGCCGCACCTTCCGGTACGGCTACCTTGTTACGACTTAGTCCCAATCACAGGTCTTACCTTCGGCCACCGCAGTGGACTTCGGGTACTACCTGCTTTCGTGACTTGACGGGCGGTGTGTACAAGGCCCGGGAACGTATTCACCGTGGCGTTGCTGATCCACGGTTACTAGCGATTCCACCTTCACGGAGTCGAGTTGCAGACATCCGATCCGAACTGGGACGAGTTTTGGGGGATTGGCTCCACCTCGCGGCTTAGCTACCCTTTGTACTCGCCATTGTAGCACGCGTGCAGCCCAGGGCGTAAGAGGCATGCAGATTTGACGTCATCCTCTCCTTCCTCCTGATTACTCAGGCAGTCCCAGAAGAGTGCCCAGCCGAACTGATGGCAACATCTGGCGAGGGTTGCGCTCGTTGCGGGACTTAACCCAACACCTCACGGCACGAGCTGACGACAACCATGCACCATCTGTCATAGGACCTGGGGGTTACCCAGGAGACCTGCTTTCACAGGCTGTCCCTATGATGTCAAGCCCTGGTAAGGTTCTAGGCGTATCATCCTATTAACCCGCATGCTCCACCGCTTGTGCGGGCCCCCGTCAATTCCTTTGAGTTTCAACCTTGCGGCCGTACTCCCCAGGCGGGACACTTAACGCGTTAGCATAACAGCACTGGGAGGGTCGATGCTCCCAACACCTAGTGTCCATCGTTTACGGCTAGGACTACCGGGGTATCTAATCCCGTTTGCTCCCCTAGCTTTCGCGCCTCAGCGTCAGTAACGTTCCAGGCAGCAGCCTTCGCCACTGGTGTTCTTGCCGATATTTACGCATTCCACCGCTACACCGGCAATTCCACTGCCCTCTCCCGTACTCTAGTCTAGCAGTTCAGCGAGCAGCGCCGGGGTTGAGCCCCGGAATTTCACCCGCTGCTTACTAGACCGCCTGCGCGCGCTTTACGCCCAGTAATTCCGGACAACGCTGGCCCCCTACGTGTTACCGCGGCTGCTGGCACGTAGTTAGCCGGGGCTTCCTCTGGAGGTACAGTCAGAACTTCTTCCCTCCTGACAGGGCTTTACGATCCGCAGACCTTCATCACCCACGCGGCGTCGCTGCATCGAGCTTGCGCTCATTGTGCAAGATTCCCTGATGCTAACTCCCGTAGGAGTCTGGACCATGTCTCAGTCCCAGTGTGGCCGGTCACCCTCTCAGGTCGGCTATCGATCATCGCCTTGGTGAGCCGTTACCCCACCAACTAGCTAATCGACCGCGGGTCCATCCTTCAGCGCCGGAGCTTTCCTTCCGCGACTTGTGTCACGTAAGCATATCGGGAATTAGCAGGAGTTTCCCCCTGTTATGCCCGACTGAAGGGCAGGTTACCCACGTGTTACTCACCCGTTCGCCACTGTCACCAGGTATTGTCCGAAGACTCCACCTGGATCTCGTTCGACTCGCATTCATTAGGCACGCCGCCAGCGTTCGTCCTGAGCCAGGATCAAACTCTCCATCGAAAAAACAATGCCCGTACCGAAGCCATTGACTCCGGCCGGAACCTAGAACAGAGCTTGCTGGCAATTCATCGTCACGCTATTTAGTTTTCAAGGATCGCTCTTGTCGCAGGCCGCTACCATACTGGATCGCGTATTCGCTGTCAACTACTTTTCTGCAGATTTCTCCGCATCGCGGTCCTGTAACTCGCGGCTTTTCAATGTCCCCGTCGCCGTGCGTCGGGTTCTATAAATTACCCGAACCCGTCTTCACTGTCAAGGACTTTTTCAAGCAGCCTTGCCGCTCCACTGTCCTTCGGACCCACCACCACCCGGCAACGAGAGCGGAGTATACAGACTTGCCCCGCACCTGTCAAGCGCGCTTCACATCTTTTTTTGGGGGGCCGCACACCACACATCCGCGCTGAATCTCGCGCCGTGACACACACCGCTGTTCTTGCCCCCAAGACCGCTTTCTATGGCCCTGCGCGCCCTTTTCAGGTACACTGCTCCGTGCGACAAGCCACCACCAACTACGGAGGGCCATCCATGTCTGTCAAGGCCAATCTCAGAGTACCCGCTGCCCGGCACTTCGGAAACATTCCACTCTTCGATCCCCAGTCCGGGACCACTGTCCGCGAGCCCCTGGGTGCAGGACCCGGTTGGTGGGCGGGTGCCCCCTGCGGCGTTTTCGACCCGGCCGACGAACGCTTCTATCTCTACTACCGGATGCGCAAGCCCCGCGAACTCGGCCGCGGGGTCGACTGTCGCATCGCGGCAAGTGCCGATGGATTGCATTTCGAGGATATCTGGTCTGCCACCAAAGAACAGATCTGCACCCAGTCGATGGAAAAAGCTTCGCTGATCCGCAGTTCCGATGGCGACTGGATGCTCTTCCTCAGCTTCGTGGACACCGACGGCCGCTGGTGCATCGAGCTCTGCCGAGCTCCGAGCATCCCCGAACTCGACCCCACCCAACGCGTGCGCATCCTCGGCGCCGACGACATCGCCGCCGAGGGCGTGAAAGACCCCTGCGTCTACAATATCTGCGGCCTGTACCACATGATCGTCAGCTACGCACCATCACCGGCGGTTCCCGTTGCGGGTATGCATGCCACCGGCGACATCTACAATACCGGCGTCACCAAGTCCCACACAGGCCTTGCCACCAGCGAGGACGGTGTCCACTGGGACTGGGTCGGCGACATACTCTCTCCACCTGACAAGGGCTGGGACCAGTACTGCACCCGCATCGGCTCCATACTTCATACCCCGCCCTTCTTCCTTGGCTTCTACGACGGCAGCGCCTCCGTCGAAGATAACTACGAGGAGCGCGCGGGAATGTGCATCAGCACCGACTTGCGATCCTGGGAACGCATCACAAAGGCGGGCCCCTTCGTTTTGTCGCCTCATGCCCAGCGAACGATCCGTTACATCGAGGTCATTCAGTGTGACGATGCGCTGTTCTACTATTACGAGTACTGCCGGCCGGACGGCTCCCACGAACTGCGAGCCAACAAGGTCCCTCTCGGTTAGGGCGGGAACAGTGACGCAGACAGGTCCCGGACTGGCCGTTATCGTCCGTCGGTTGAACGATGCGGACTCGTACCGCGCCAGCCCTATGTCTTCGCCCTTCGGAGGGGCCGTCGACCCACAACCGCCCAGACAGGAGTGATCCTTCATGCACCGACACATAGCCATCCGTGGCATTATCGGAGCAGCCGCTCTGGCCCTGACCACATCGGGCTGTTGCCTCGCCGCAGACGCATTCTTCGTCTCGCCCGCGGGGAATGACGCCTGGTCCGGCACTCTCGCCGAGCCCAATGCCCCAGGCACAGACGGTCCCTTCGCGACCCTTGACAAGGCCCGCGACGCTGCCCGGGCCATGATCGCCGCCGGCCAGGTTCCTCCCGACGGGATCACCATCACCGTGCGGGGCGGAGTCTATCCGCGTGCCGGGTCCTTCGAGCTGAGCGAGGCCGACTCGGGAACCGCTCAGGCTCCCGTCACCTTCCGCGCCGCGCCAGGCGAGGAAGTGCGCATCGTCGGCGGGATCTCCATCCCACCTGAAGCCTTCACCCCGCTACGAGACGAGACTATCCTCTCACGCCTGGTCCCCGAAGCCCGCGGGAAGGTCCTCGCGGTCGATCTCGCCGCCCTCGGGGTCACCGACCTCGGCCAGTTCCCCACCGTTTTTCGGGGCGCACCGGCGGCTCCCGAGCTCTTTTTCGATGACGAGCGCATGACCCTCGCCCGCTGGCCTAATGAGGGCTGGGCAACCATCGCCCGCATCATCGACACCGGTTCGCGTCCGCGCGACGGAGACCAGTCCAACCGCCCGGGAGTCTTCGAGTACACCGAAGACAACCCATCCCGATGGGACGTGGACAAGGGCGTCTGGCTACTGGGCTACTGGTGCTATGACTGGTACGCTGAGACGCTCCGCGTTGCCAGGATCGACCCCGAGACGAAGCAGATAACCCTCGCCGCACCCACCCTTTACAGCGTGCGCCAGGGAAACCCATCGCCCCGGCGGTATCACGCCCTCAACGTCCTTGAAGAACTCGACAGCCCAGGCGAGTACTACATCGACCGCGAAGTCAAGGCCCTCTACTTCTGGCCGCCGCGCGACATCGCCGCAGGAACGATCACCCTCTCCACCCTCAACGCTCCGGTCATCGTCGTCAACGGTGCATCACATCTGATTCTGCGCGGCTTTACGGTGGAGGCAGGCCTCGCCGACGGGATCTCAGTCACCGGCGGCGAGAACGTCGCCATCCAGGCCTGCGATGTCCGCAACATGCGCCAGCTGGGAATCCGCGTCGAAGGCGGTCTTGCCCACCGCGTCGAAGCCTGCGACATCCACCACACCGGAACCGGCGGCCTTTGGCTGTCCGGTGGCGATCGCAAGACCCTCACTCCAGCCGGCCACATCGCCTACAACAACCACATCTGGCGCTTCTCCGAGCACCAACTCACCTACGCCAACGGCCTCACCATGAACGGCGTGGGCAACCGAGCTGCCCACAACCTCTTGCACGATGCCCCCCACCAGGCCATCGCCATCGGCGGCAATGACCACATCTTCGAGTTCAACGAGGTGCACCACATCTGCACCGAGACCGATGACTGCGGCGCGCTATACAAGGGCCGCGACCCATCCTGCCGCGGGAACATCATCCGGTACAACTTCTGGCACAACATCGGCAGCCCCATGGGCCACGGGAACGCCGCGGTCTACTTCGACGACGGTGACGGCGGCGATTTCGTCATTGGTAACGTCTTCTTCCGTTGCGGCGAGCCCGGCCGGGGGTCCTTCGGCACCGTTTTCAGCCACGGCGGCCACGGGAACCTCGCCGAGAACAACATCTTCATCGAGTGCAAGCGCGCCCTCGGTTCTGCCCCGTGGAATGACAAGCGTTGGAAGGACATGATCAACGCCGAACTGTGGCAGGAAAGGCTGCTGAAGAGCGTCGACATCACGAAGCCCCCGTATACCACGCGCTACCCGGAACTCGTCGGCTTCATGGACCCACAACCGGGCCAGCCGCGGGTGAACAACGCCGTGCGCAATCTCATCGTCATGTGCGCCGGCGTGAAGAGCGGCAACTGGCAGGTCAGTGACGACGAGAACCTCATCATCGACACCGATCCGGGCTTCGTGGACGCGGCCTCCGGCAACTTTGCTCTCAAGCCTGACGCCCAGGTCTTCGCAGAGCTCCCCGGCTTCCAGCCCGTCCCCTTCGACCGGATGGGCCTGCAGGCCGATGCCCTGCGCCCCGACCCGCCTGTGCGCGAATGGACCTACCCCGCGCCCACTCCTCTGCCGCCGTTGGACGGAACTGCTGCCGCCGCTCCCCGCGTGAAAACCGGGCCGCCGCCAACGTTCAAAGTGCCCCGGGCAACCGCGCAGATCACCATCGACGGTGTGATCGACACTGCAGAGTGGTCCGGCGCAACCGAGGAATCTGCGATGCCGATCGTCCAGGATGTCATGGGCAACAAGGCCAATCGCCCCAGCAAGGCCTGGCTGGCTTACAACGATACCCACCTGTTCATCGCGGTAGACAACACCATCTTGCCCGCCACAAAGCTCGTCGGCAACCAGTGGGGGCAGGACGATGCGGTGGAGATCAGCGTACGAAATGTCGTGGAGGGCAAGGCGACGCCGATCAGCGTCCTGCGAGGCTTCGGCAATGGCCACCTGCAGTTCGGCATTACGCCCAACGGTGACCAGGAGCCCAGTTCCATGGACCCTGGCGGCGTGCAGTTCAAGGCCACGCGGCCCGCTCCGGACCGCTGGGTTGCGGAGTTCGCGATCCCGCTGGTCCTTCTCGACCTTGACCCCTCCGCAGAGCCCAGGGTGGCCTTCAACATCACAGTGCGCAAGGCGGAAGACGGCCTTTGGCTCATGTGGGAGGGCACCCAGGCCCACTCCTATGACGTGACCCGGGCGGGCTTCATCCAGTTCACAAGGTAACCCGCACAGACGCACTGAGGACCTTCCGCGTCGGAAGCTCGTATCCCAATGACCACGAATGCGCGCGGCGGGAATCAGGTCCGTGCAGACCTGTCCCGCCGCGCTCTTATCTCTCCGATCGATGCACCAGCACCCCCGCTCCCAGCCCCATCGGGAGCTTGCGTCTGTACCGGATAGATCGCCATCCTCGAGTTGCGCCTCCACCGTTCATCCCCCCGCGTCCGGAGCACCCGTGCCGCGACGGACAGGGAGACTCATGGGGTGAGGCCGCCGGTGCCCCATGCGACGGGCCTGGGTGCGGCCGGCCCCTACAACCCCTCCTCCGCGCACTGCCGAGCGGCATCCGGCAGACCGACACCAGCCCTCAGCAGTTCCACCATCCGCGCTTCCTTCCGCGCAAGAGTCTCTGCGTGCTCGATCACCTCTGCAGCGCTCTGGGCCGGAATCACCACCACGCCGTTCTCATCTCCCCGCACCAGGTCCCCGGGCTGCACCACGACCCCCGCGCAGGCCACTGGAATCTGCATCTGCGACTGGGTATCATCCGCCGTGGCACCACCGGGAGTCACCGCGCGCGCGAACAGCGGGTAGCCCACCTCGCGGATGCCCCCGATGTCCCGCGCCGCGCCGTCGATCACCGTCCCACCCAGGCCCTTCTGCTTCGCCCAGGCGCTGTAGATCTCGCCCCACACGATGACCTCGGTGACTCCTCCCGCAGCGACCACCACCACATCGCCAGGCTTGGCATGCTGCAGCGCCAGATCGCAACCCGCCGTTGCCCCCGGGTATGTATGCACCGTGAACGCCGGTCCGCACACCTCAGCCCCAGCCCAGACGGGTTTCATGCTCGAATGCATCGTCCCCGTGCCCATCCCCGCGCGCCGCATGACGTCGCTGATTGGAGCCGTCGGTATCTCCGCAAGGCGCTGGATGAGATCCTTCATGGTTCCTCCCGTAGTCCGCGGTGCGGCGCCCAGCCTCACGCGCTCTCCTGCTCTGCCAGGAAAGCCTCAATCTCAGCACGCTTCGGGATCGACGGCTGCGCACCCATTCGCGTGACGCTGATCGCAGCCGCCGCGCTGGCGAACCGGAGCGAATCCGGCAAGTCGCGCCTCTCGGCAAGGGCCGCTGCGAGAGCCCCACAGAAGGTGTCACCGGCCGCGGTGGTGTCGACAGCCTTCACAGTAAAGGCCGGAATGGCGATAGCCTGTCCCCCGTCGCACGCGACGAGCCCCTCCGCCCCCAGGGTCACCACCACCAGGCCCGGTCCCTGCTCCACCAGCCGCCTCGCCGCGTCGAAGGAATCAGCAACACTCTCGATCGAGTTCCCGCAAAGCGCCGCCGCTTCCACCTCATTGACCACCAGCGCCGAAACAGCCGGCGACAGCGCCAGTTCTCCATTCCCAACCGGCGCATAGTTCAGCAGAACATCCACGTCGTTCTCCTGTGCGACCTGCAGTATCGCCCGGTTACTCTCCACGGGAATCTCCATCTGCAGCAGCACCCAGTCGGCCCCCGCGATGAGCGGCACAAGCTCCCGGACTCGTTCCGGGGTCAAGTCAGCATTGCTGCCCGGCGCTACCGCGATGCAGTTCTCACCGGACGCCCCCACCATGATCAGCGCGGTGCCCGTGGGCTTGCCCTGGATCAGCAGGCAATGCGACGTCCCGATGCCATCCGCCGCAAACTCTTCCAGCATTGCCCGCCCGAAAGGATCGTCGCCCAGGCAGGCGGCGAACTCCACTCTGCCGCCCGCCCGGGCTGCAGCAACCGCGGTATTGGCGCCCTTACCGCCGAGCACCTGACAGTACTCGCCCTGGGTCACCGTCTCCCCGGGTGCGGGAAGACGCGGGACCTTCATGATCAGGTCCACATTCGCGCTGCCAATCACACAAATCAGACCATCGGCCAAGGGCCATCACCATCCAGGTCCTGCGGCATGTGCCGGCTCATGGGCAACCAGTCGCAACAGCGTGCATGGGGTCTGGGGCCGGTGACCCCGGTGGGGTGCGGGCTGGCCCCTCCGCACCACCAGGACTTGGACCTCTCCGCTTGGCGTCAGTCCGGCATCGCCAGCGGGTCCCCGTGCAGCGGCGGCAGGGGGTGAGGCCGCACGAGTGCACCACCGTTCTCGTGGGACTCAATCACCGCGAAGGTGTACTCCAGCGCCGCCAGGGCATCTCGACCCGAAGCCCGAACATGATCCGGATGTACGCCATTGGCAACATCCTCAAGAAATGCGTTGATGCGATGAACAAAGGTCTGGTTGAAGTCCACGGTCCCCGTGGTGGTGATCTCATCCGCCTCGACCTCGGCCTGACCCGGTCCGCCGCCGCGAGGCGCCTTCCAGTAAGACAGCTTCTCGATGCAGTTTTCGATACAGAACGTCCCCCGGGTCCCCGCCACCTCAATGCTCCACCAGCCGCCCAGACCATACGGCGCGTCTCCACGCTGGCTCAACAGGTAACCCACGCCGCCGCCCGAGAACCGCACATGAATACTGGCCGTGGACAGCGTCACATCCCCGCCCGCTCTGCGGAATCCGGGGCTGTCCAGGAAAGCCTGCACATGAGTGATGTCCCCGCATAGATAGCGCATGACGCTGAAGGGGTGGGACAGGAACGCCTTCACGTGGAAATACGGGAACCCCTTGACCTTCGGGTTTCCGGGGCCTTTGTAGCCGTCAACATGCCCGCCGTGGAACCCCATCTTGCACAGGCAGTAGACAAGCTCGCCCACATCGCCGTCATCTACGTACTTTCGCGCGCGGTCGCCAACGGGCGTGAAGTAGTGGTTCAAATTGCACCCCAAAGCCACCTTCTTCTCCGCGGCGCGCGCCACCAGATGCCGCGCCTCCGTCACATCACTCGACAAGGGCTTCTCAACCAGCACGTTCTTGCCCGCCTCGATTGCCTCAAGTGCCGGCTCATAGTGCCAGCTCCCGTTCTCATAGCCGCCGGTGCAGACATCCACAATGTCCAGGTCCGGGTGGGCGTCCAGCATATCCGCAAGGCTCTCGTAGCTTTTGATCCCAAGCTCGTCCCCTGCCGCCTTCGCCCGGCCGGGGACTGGATCGCAGACAGCCACCAGATCGGCAAGTTCGCTCTGCTGGTATGCGGGGACGTGCGAACGGACGATTCCTTTGAAACCCACGAGACCAACTTTCAGCGCCATGACGAACGACCTCCCTGTTGAAAGGCTGTCGGTCCCGCGGAAGCACCCGGGGGTCGACATGCCGGCAAGCTGCACTGACTGCGTCAAGCGTGTGGGGAATTGCTTCGACGGAGACATCCCCGCGCCCTTCATGGACGCGCGGAGTTGATGCGCTTTTCAGCGCGCAGAAGCGCCTGGTGCGGCTCGGCGTCGCGAACGAACACATCCTCGAGGGCGCGCCGCAACTCTGACATCATCGTCTCATACGCCAGGTGGGTGGCCACCGGATGGGGAGCCGCCAGGGGAACGGCCTCACGCAGTATTCGGGCGGCGCGAGTTCGTTCATCCTCCCTCCGGCCGTACTCCAGCGCATCCAGGGCCGGCTTCCACGCAGGTACACACAGCCCCCTCGCCGCTGCCTGTCGCGCGCCCTCTGTCACGAGGAAACGCAGCAATCGGAAGGCGGCCGCTTTGTGTTCGCAGTCGCTGGAGATCGCGATTCCGGTGGGTATGCACCCGGTGGCTTCCCTCACACCCACCAGGGGCGGCGCCAGCAACCAGTGCGTCTGCGTCATCTCCTCCAGGTCTCCCAGCGAGTACGGGGTAACGAACGCCGTCGCGGCCTTCCCTGACTGGAATCGCTCCAATGACTCATCCCGTGCCGGATCAGGCGGCGCAATGGCCCCCTCCTCCACCAGGCCCTTCAGGAACGCCAGAGCCTTCACATTCGCCGGGTCTGACAGCGTGCTCCTCTCGCCATCCCCCGCCAGCACATTCCCTCCCGCCTGCCTCATCCACGCCAGGGCCGCATACGGGTACAGGCAGATCGCCCCGCCATATTGCCGCACCGCGCCACTGCCATCCCGAACCGTCAACCTCCGACAGGCGTCTGCATACTGCTCCCACGTCCAGCGCGGGTCCGGTTCCGCTACACCCGCCGCTGCCAGCGCATCCACATTGACCACCAGCAGATTACTTGGGCCCCAGTCCCTGGGAATGCCCACTATCCCCGGGCGCCCAACCGTCGGCCCGATCCCGGCGAAAGCCTCCCACGCCGACCTGGTGAACTCCCCGCTCTCAAGCCCTTCGAACCCGCTCAGATCCGCCAGCAACCCCTCCCGTGCGAAGTCCCCCATCCGGCCGTAGTTCAACGACATCACATCCGGCGCGTTCCCTGTCGCAAACAGGGTTGTCAGCTTGTCATAGTAGCGGTCGGTCACTTCCACCAGGCGCACTTGCACCGACGGATTCTTCGCCTCGAAGCGATCCTCCAGGGCATGGGTGAGGCTGATTTCTTCGGCATCCAGCGCCCAGTAAGCGTACGTAATGGTGGTGAAAGCGGGAGGTGGCGTGGTGTCGGTGTGACGCGTGATGCAACCAGGCAGCAGGAACACCGAGAGCAGACCCAGGGCCCCGAGGGCAAGGGCGGCAGGCCGGACGCCTGCTGCTCGAGACGCAGAGTGGCTCCGGGAGACCATGCGTTACAGAACCTGCACAACCTTGAAACGGTCGTCGCGGCGCGAGTAGTCCCGCGCATCCTCCACCGTCAGGTGCGAGAACGTGACCGTCTCCTGGTAGCCTTTCGCGAACTCCACGATCTCCCGCATCTGCTCATCTGTGGGCCTTGGCCAGGGCGTGCCGGGGATTGGGATATAGCCCATGATGTGGAAGGGGATCGCGCGGGAGAGCCCCGAAAGGTACTCCAGCATTCCCCGAATCTCATCACGATCTATGAACCCGGGGATGTAGACGCAACTGGCTTTCATCTCGATGCCCGCCTCAAACCCACGCCGGAAGTTCCTGTACACCGGCTCCGCAGGCTTCCCCGTGTATTCAAGGTGCTTCTCGTTCGAGAACGCCTTGAAAGACACGTTCGCTGCATCCAGATTCTCCAGGGGCAGACGCCAGGCCGTCGTATGCCCCAGCATGGTCCGCACCCCCAGTTCCTGCTTCCCGAACCGAAGCATTTCCGGCAGGTCCGGACAAGACGTGGGCTCCCCTCCCATAAAGTTCAGCTGCTGCAGGTCCAGCGCAAGCAGCGTGGCCTTGATCTCCTCCAGGCTCGGCCAGTGTTCAACCGGCTGCACATCCCTGATCTTGTACGCGCAGCCGATGCACCGATAGTCGCACCCACGATTGTGTACGCTGGCCCGGCGGTATTTCTCCGAGTACGTCACCTTGTAGAAGGGCATCAGGTCTCGTCCTGTTCAGTCGCTCGCGATGACTGTCCACTCGCGCTGCTTTGTCTCAAGTTGCCACTTCGCATGCCCGTCCGCGTAGAAGTGGTTCGCCCCATCATTGTGCCGCTTGTCCACATATCGCTCGTTCGGCGCCGTGGCCGCCCAGTACACGTAATAGCGCCCATCCATGCTGTCCGACGCCACGATGGTCTCCGCCGGCGCCTCAATCGACGCCAGCGCGGTGCTGTACCACAGGCAATACGTCCCGTCATTCGTCGAGTTCATCCCATACGACATGTACAGGCCTGTGTACGGGTCAATCGCCGGCGGGCCTTCCAGGCACCGGTAGATCTCGGTGTTCCGGATATACGGCTGCAGCAACTGCTGCCACCGGTACCGCGCCGCACCCACCGCAATGTAGATGGGACAGGTGGTCTCGTCATAGTCCTGGGCGTACATGTTCCAGGCAAGAGCAATTTGCTTCATGTTGCTCAGGCACGACGCCTGCCGGGCCTTGCTCCGGGCCTGGGCGAAGACGGGAAAGAGAATAGCGGCGAGGATCGCGATGATCGCGATGACCACCAGCAGTTCGATAAGCGTGAAGCCGCGTCGCATGGCATCCCCTGACAGACCATTCTGTGCGCACCGAGATACGGTAGCACGAAAACGTAATTCGTGTCAAAAGCAATGGTGATCACTCCTTGCAGGCGGTCCCGCCCAACGCGGCGAAGGTCTATTCGTCACTGTCCCTCACCATAAGAGGTGAATCCGCATGCCACGAGGCTTCTTCCCCGCAGCCGCAGTGCTCCTGCTCATTCCCACCCTCTGCTGCGCCCAATCGCCCACCCTCACCCGCGAGGGCGCTACTTGGGTCGTTGAGGGTGACAGCTATCGAGCCATTCTCGGGGCAGAAGCACTCGACTTCGCCCTGGAACTCAGAGGCATTGATGGCCGGTGGCACCCGGTGACTAAGACCGCCGCCGGCGTCAGCACGGGTTATCTCACCGGTTCCGACGTCCTCAGTTCCCACGGGACCCGCGCCACCTGCATCGCGGTGGAGCTCGCAGACATGGTGCATATCTCCCGGCGCGGCCCGATCAGCCGCTTCCTGGGCCTGGAGATGGTCATCAACTGCATTTGCACCCACGATGGCATTCTCATGTCTGCTGAGTTGTCGCGCAAGAGCGGCGCTCCGCTGGAGGGCAGCCTATGGGCGCCCGCGCGCCTGATACTCGATCCCGAAGCTTGGGACACCTACTGGTTCCGCGACCCCGATGGCACGGACCATTCCGGCGCAATCTCTTCCCTCGACCCCGTTCCCGGGTACGCAGGCGTCTCCCCCTGGGGTAACACCGGCGACACAGTCAAGCGTCTCAATCCACAGGCTCCCGCGCTCGTCGTTCGCTCGCAGTCTTCGGGCACCGGCCTCGGCGTGGTGTTCGTGAACTATGAGGAAGACTGGGCTCGGGGGTTCAGCTTTCTTCAGCGCCATACGCCGGCGAATCTCTATTTCTACACAGGCTACGTCGCCGCCGGCGAACCCGGGGCTCGCTGGGCCTGGCTGGCGCCCTTTGGCCCCGAAAACACCCCTGCCGATGTGGCGCGCGCCACGAGACTGGCCTCTGAGGGCGCTCAGTTGGCCCAGGCCTTCACTCTCCAGGCCCCTCCGGTACCCGATGAATGGCTGCGCGACGCCCCCGACTTTCCCGCCGATCTCGCACGCACCCAGCCCGTGGCCGATATCCGCGACGCCATCATCTACACTATGGGGGAGCGCACTTCGTCCGAGTACTCCCTTGCCCTGCATCGCAAGGCCGGTTCGGATATGATCGTGCGCGGCTGGTTCAAGTGGGGGCAGGCCCCACCGGTCCACGAATGGGCCGCGATCCCCGGTCAGGCCCACGAGTTCGGCGCATTGTTCGGCGGGGGCATCACCTGCAGCGCCCTGTACGACACTGAGAACGGGATTACCCGCGAGCAACTCCTCGACATGGCCACCCGCGCGCCCAACGGTGAACTCGTGGACGCCTGGGACCAGCCCGGCACCCGGCACGGCTCCCTCTCCTGCCCCGCATATATCGACTATCTCTTCCGCTGGTGCCGCGAGCAGATCGATGCCGGCGTGGACTACCTCTTCATGGACGAGCACACCGCCGCCCTCAGCAGAATGGAAGGTTACGACGATTACTCCCTCCGCGATTTCCGCCACTTCCTCCTCGAAATCTCCGAAGAAACCCGCGACTGGGCTGACCGCGATCCGCGATGGACGTCGGAACTCGAGGTCCCCCTGGACAACAACACCGTTTGCCCCTCGGGTGGCATGGATAGCTTCGATTACCGCGAGTACCTGCGCATCAAGGGCTTGCTGGAAGTCCCGACCTCAGCCGCGAACCGCATGAGCACTCAGTGGTCGCGTTTCCGGGCCTGGCGAGACGACCGTGCCTGGAAGGAACTCACCGACCGCATCCGCGCCTATGCAGCCGAGAAGGGGCGCACGGTACTAATCAGCGCCAATGGGCTCGCGAAATACGTGGACCTCCAAGTGCTGGGCGTCTGGGGACAGTGGGCGGTGAAGAACGGCCACATCGATCTGTCCGACAACCAGCTTCCCTACTGGCGCTCTCTCGTGACTCGCGGGCGCCGCCTGGCCGGGAGCGACGTGCCGGTGGTGCTGTTTCACGACTGGGGCTTCGGCGATCCGCCCTTCCCCTGGCTCGCCGTTGCGCCTTCCGAACGCGAAGTCTGGATGCGCACCCGCGGCGCCGAGATCTATGCCGCCGGTGCCATCTTCGCTTACCCCGTCCTGGGGCCGTTCAACTGCGATGCCGGCCGCGACGGCACCTTCTCCACCATCGCCCACCAGACCGCTTTCATCAAGCGCAATCGTGACCTTTATCAGAAGAGCGCGTGGCTTGGCAGCGATGGCATCGCCCCTGAGCCACCGCACCTCAGCCTCGCCGCCTGGTGGAATGAAGGCCGCGGTACGCTGGTCATTCACGTCATCAACCGCAATGTCCGCGACGGCGCCCTTGTGCCCGCCGAAAATGTCATACTCCGGACACCGCTGGTCGAGCTCCCCACCGACGCCCACATGATCTCCCCCGACTTCGACGGCGAGCGCCCTGTCGACTGCAAGGCCACCCAAGGCGGCATGGAGATCAGACTCGGTTCGATCGATGCGTACTCCATCGTCCTCCTGCGGTACGAGAAACAGCCCGACTGCCGCGGCCTGCGCGATTCCGTGCGCGTCCGGCCCATGGGTCACTGGGAACGCCCCGCGCGCAGTGACTTCGCGGTCCTTCCCGGCTGCGACGTGGACCATCCGGAACAAGTCGAAGGCTACCTGCAGGGCATGTTGCACCAACACCTGCGCAATCCGCCGGTGTTCCGCGTGAATGCCCTGAAGCCCGCCGAACTCCTGGTGAACGTGAAAGCAGTCGCCACCCTGGGCGCACGTCTTGAACTCAGTGTGGATGGGGTTGTCACACAGACCGAGGACTTTCCGGACCTCGACGGTCTGAACAATGGCTCCATGGCGGAGTACGACAAGACAGTCACCTTCAGGATCCCGGCCGGGAAGCATCGGGTGAAGCTGGACAATGTGGGCGGCGACTGGGCGGTGCTGAGCTGGCTTGAATTCCGTGGCGACTTCGGTCCCCCGCCGGAATAGGTCACTCGCCCGGCCGGCCATTCGCAACCGCCGTCTGGATGGGCTGCATAGGCGAGCGCCCTGGAACGCAGCGCCGGGGTGAGGCCGCCGTTGCAGGAATCCTCATTCCCTTCGCGGAATACACGCCCACGCAAATCCTCCCCAAGCGAGGCCTCCGCCATGAGACATCTCGCCTTCCTGGTCCCTGCCTTCGTGCTTCTCGCAGTCCTCTCAGGCTGCCCGAAGCCTCAGCCCGAGGCGCCGGCCAACGCGCCCGCACCCGTCGCCGCTACCGGCGTGGAGTCCCCCTCCGCGGGCGGGAAGCTGGCCGGGGAACTCACCCTCTGGACAATCTGGAACACAGAGCCCCGCAAGTCCGCACTCGACGAGATTGTCAAGGGCTTTACCAAAGCCAATCCCGACGTCACAATTCAGGTCAGCAATCTCGAACCAGACCAGTACAAGACCAAGATCCGTGTGGCGCTGGGCGGCGACAGTCCTCCCGACATCTACTTCGTCTGGAGCGGCGAGAAAATGCTGCACGCCTTTGTGCGCGGCGGCAACTGCCTCGACCTCACTCCCTACCTCGACGCCGATGACGGCGCCTGGCGACAGAATCTCATCGACCAAGCCCTCAAAGCCTACGTGTACGACGGGAAGACCTATGGCGTCCCATACTTGCTGCAATGCACTTTCTTCTTCTACAACAAGGACATCTTCGCAGAGCACAACATCGAGATCCCGAAGACCTGGGACGAACTCATCGCGGTCTGCGAGAAGCTCAAGGCCGCAGGGGTCACGCCCATCGCACTTGGCAACAAGGAGCGATGGCCCGCGCACCACTTCCCCTGCGTCCTCTTCCAGCGGCTGATGGGGCACAAAGCCGTCATGGATCAGTACGACCCCATGGGCCCCGGCGACTACGCCGATCCGGGTTGGCTCAAAGGCCTTGAGATGTTCGACGACTTCCAGAAGAAGGGTGTCTTCAATGCCAGCCCAAACGGCCTGAGTCGCGCGGACGCCCGTGCAATGTTTTACGGAGAGAAGGCCGCGATGTTCTACACCGGCACCTGGGACTTCTCGCAGCTCGTCGAAGGCGGAGAGGCCCCGAAAGCTTTCTGGGACAAGTGGGACTTCTTCAACTTCCCATCGGTGAGCGGGGGTAAAGGGGAACAAGACGCCCTGGCAGGGTCGGCTGACGGCTATGTGATCTCCAGCAAGACGAAACACCCCGAAGCCGCGGCCGCCTTTCTGCAGTACATGACTTCCCCCGAAGTTGCCCGCGAGTTCGTGAGCAAGTGCAAAGAACTGGTCCAGGTCAAGGGCGCGGTCACTGAGGACAATGCCAGCTGGTACTTGCGCAAGTACATGGAGATGGTGGAAGACGCCCCGGTCATCTCCGCCTGGACGGACACCATGATGGAGCATTCGGTCGCCGAAGCCCTCATGAACGGCGTTCAGGGCATGCTCGCGGGACAGATGACCCCAGAGCAGGTCATGAAGGCCGTCCGCGAGCGCCAGGCAGCCGTCAAGAAGGAGCTTGAGGCGCAGGCTGACGCGCAATAGCAACCTACCCGGACCGCGACCTGCGAGCACCGAGGCATTCCACGCCTCGGTGCTGTCATTTGCCATTGCAGCCACCAGACCGAGTATGCTATGGTTACCCGCCGTGGGCCCCGGCCCAATCCTGCAAGGAGGTCCGATATGCGACGCGGTTTTACGCTGATTGAGTTGCTAGTCGTCATCGCCATCATTGCCATTCTGGCGGCGATCCTCTTCCCGGTTTTCGCGCGCGCACGCGAGAAAGCCCGGCAGAGCAGTTGTCTGTCGAATATCAAGCAGCAGGGCCTTGCCGTGCTCATGTACGCACAGGACTACGACGAGGTCCTTCCCCGCCACTGCTACCAGCCCCGCCCGGCCATCGCCTTCGGTGACTGGCCGTGGTCTTACGCCGTGCAGCCGTATACGAAAAACGAGCAGGTCTTCTTGTGCCCCTCCAACAGCGACTGGCGCAACCGCTCCAAATGCTGCGGTGGCTATGGCTACAACCTCTCCACCACCCCCAGCGGCGGCACTGTAGGATGTACCGCCCGCAAGATGGCACAGATCACTGCCCCGGCCGGCCTGATCATGATCACCGAGACCGGAGATGGTACAAACGCGGTGGCCTGGTGCGGATACTGGAACGTGGAATCCGACACCGGTAACCCGACCTATGTCCACACCACCGGCCGCCACAACGAAGGCAGCAACTCCTGCTTCGTCGACGGACATGCCAAGTGGCTGAAGGCCTCCGAGATCCTCCGCACCCGCGGCTACTGGGACTCCCGCTACAGCCAATAGTCCATCGATTCCCGCAAAGCACGAACGCCCGGCAGGAGTCCTCTCCCGCCGGGCGTTTGCGCTGATCTTCCGGCAACTAGCCTACAGGCGCCACATCCATGCTCGCGTTCCACTTGTCCAGCATCTTTCGCAGCTCAGCGATGATGGCGTCCGAGCCCGGCTGGTCCGCGATGTTCGTGGTCTCCCAAGGGTCTGTCACCATGTCGAACAGCTGAACCGACGGGTCATTGCCCCAGGTGACCAGCTTATGCCGCGGCGTCCGCACAATCCGCCCCTCATACTGCCACTCCGCCACAATGAACTCCCGCCAGGGGGTGTCCTCCCGGCCCTCCACCAACGGGCGCAGGCTCAAGCCTCTGGCATCCGGCGGAGGCGCAACACCGGCGAAGTCGCAGACAGTGCTCACCACGTCAACGCCCGAGACTAAGTGGGTGCTGTCAACCAGCCCTTGCTCCATGCTTCCCGGACAGGACCAGATCATCGGCACCTTCATCGACTCATCGTACGGGTGCCATTTCTGCACATTCCCGTGGCGGCCCGCGCCTTCGCCGTGGTCCGCCGTGAACACCACCACCGTCTCCTCCGCAAGCCCGGTGTCCTCCAGCGCATCCAGGAGCCTGCCCACATCCTGGTCCAGCATCTCCACCATCCGGTAGTAGCAGTACAGGTAGTATCGCCAGCGCAAGTCCGTGTCGAACCCTGAGAAGCCGTTGCCCACTTTCGCGGGCCCTGGCGGGCGGCTGCGATGGTTCGGCGGCAACTCGGGCAGCTCGTCGCGAATGCTCTCCAGGGGCAGGTCCCTCGGCACTAGCGTCTCCGGCGACAACATCCAGTAGCAGATGTCATGGGGCTGGTGGAACGAAGCCACCAGCAGGAACGGATTCGCCTCCTTCTTGGGACGGTTCCGCAGGAACGCCTCGCAGGATCGGGACACCCATGCATCGTCGATCTGACCGTTGCTTCGCCCGGAGGGCAGCGCCCGGAACCCCTTCATCGCGGGCGTAGCAAAACCCATCGGCAAGTGCCACTTGCCGCAATACGCAGTGTCGTACCCCGCCTGACTCGAAAGCCATTCACCAAGATTCGGCATGCCCTCGCGGATCGCCAGCTCGTTGTGGACCACCCCGGTCTCCACAGGCATGCGACCGGTGAACAGCGCGCTCCGGGCGGGGGAACACACTGGGTTCGTACTGTGCGACTGGGTGAACAGCACGCCTCGCGACGCGAGACGGTCCAGGTTTGGCGTCTGTACCCACCGGCAGCCCAGCGCCGACATTGCGTCCAGGTTCATCTGATCGCAGAGGATGTACAGGAAGTTGGGGGGCCTGCCCAATGGTGCTGCCTGCGCAGAGCGTATTGGCCCTGCTGCCAGTGCTGCCGCGGCCATTGCGCCTGTCTTCAGGAAGTCCCGTCGGCTGACCGCTCCGGTCCCGGTCACCGTGGATTCTCGCGCCTTCATGCCAGATCACCCTCCCACGGTGCCACGACCTTCTGCCCCGGGCCCTTGTACACATACGCGGCGATGCCCGACAGAACCATGAGCAGTCGTCCCGCATCATCCACCCAATACACAGTGGGCAGCACGCCGAACCCGGTCTGCTCCCAGGCGTTGACCTTCGTCGCCACGGCCCCCTCACGCGCCTCCACCGGGCGATATACCGTACCCGCCTCCAACTCCACCGCATTCTCCCGCCACACCCGCTTGCCCCCCAGCTCGATGGTCGCCGCCCTGCGGAAGGCCAGCTTCTGCCGCGGCTTCACCTGCTGGTTGAACCGGTCGATCAGCGTGAACTCCAGCGCCGGCGCATCCGGCGCGGATCTGCGCTGCACCGCCTCGAACAGTCCGAACCAGAAGGCCATCGCCCCCTGCACTGGCACGGTCCGCTCCCTGTCACCGATCCGAACCCTCAATCCGCCCGGAATCGCCAGCCCGGTCTCGCGCAACCGCGTCTCCTCGATCGGCTGGCCTTTGTCGTCACACAGGACCGTCTCCAGCTCCCAGTCCAGCGGCGTGGCGAGCGCGTCCGTCGCGCAGGTCATCCCCGCGATGCAGTACTGCGAGCCAAGTGTTGCAAGCTTCCGCAGTCGCATCTCCAGCCGGAACCGTTCACCATCCACCGGAGTCCGCGTCAGTGAGAACGCGCCGACCTTGTAAGCCCGCTGGGTTGTCTCCCACAAGTCGAAGGTCGTTTCCCAGACTCCGCTCGGGTCAAACACGCCGGCAGGCGGCTGGAATCCCTCCGTCGCCGGTGCGAAATGGGCCAGCGAGAAGTCGTCGTTCACCGTCAGCGTCGCTTCTGTCATGCGCCTTGCCTCCCTCGAACACGGTCCACTGCCGCGCTACGGGTAGTACAGGCTGCCGTCCGGCCTGCGGGCCTGGGTCCAGGTCAGCACGCCCTCGGGGCACGGGTACTTCGCCGCCAGCTCCTCGTTGATGTCGATCCCCAGCCCCGGCTTGTCGTTCGGGTACACATACCCGCCGCGCACTTCCGGACATCCCGGGAACATCTCCTGCTCAAGCTCCGTCAGTCCCGCCCACTCCTGCACCCCGAAATTGGGGCTGCTCACATCCAGGTGAACGTTGGCCGCATGCCCCACCGGCGACACATCGCCCGGCCCATGCCAGGCGGTGCGGATGCCGTTGGCCTCGCACACCGTCGCCAGTTTCCGCGCCGGAGTGATCCCCCCGATCGCGCTGATGTGGCAGCGGATGAAATCGATCAGCCGCTCGTTCACCAGGGGCTTCCACTCGTTGGGATTCACGAACAGCTCGCCCATCGCTAGAGGCGTGGTGCATTGCTGCCGGACCATCCGAAACCACTCAATCTGCTCGGGCGGCAGCAGATCCTCCAGGTAGAACAGCCGGTACTCCTCCAGTTCCTTGGCCAGCCGCACCGCATCAATCGGCACCAGACGCTCGTGCACGTCATGCAGCAGTTCCACCTCGAACCCCAGGGTCTCCCGCAGGTGCGCGAAGAGAAGCGGCACGCTTCGGGCATAGGCAGCCGGATCATAGTACTCGCCTCCCGGGCTCCCTTCGGGGCTGACGGACGGTCGGGACTTCCCGCCATACCCACCCATCTGTGCCCGCACGAAGCGCAGCCCCTGTTCCATGAATGCCCGAACCCGATCCTCAACCTCCGTCGGCTCCTTTCCGTCCGCATGCCGGTAGATCGCCGCCGCCTCACGGCATTTTCCCCCGAGAAGCTGGTACACCGGCATCCCCGCCAGCTTGCCCTTGATGTCCCACAGCGCCATGTCCACCCCGGACAGCGCATTGTTCATCACCGGGCCGCTGCGCCAGTAGGCATTGACGTGCACAGTCTGCCAGATATCCTCGGAATTGCGCGGATCAAGGCCGGTCAGGAGCGGCTTCAGGAACTCGTCCACCACCACGCGCACCGCTGCATGGCGCTGCGTGAAAGTCGCGCAGCCAAGCCCGTACAGCCCGGGCTCGGAGGTCTCTATCTTCACCACGACCAACCGCCGCTGGATATTGCCCTCTCCGGGCGAGGTGGTGATTGCGCGGACATCGGTGATTTTCAGTGCGGGCATGGAAAATCACTTCCCCGTGAACGTGCTGCGGTACTTGGCGCTCCGAGATGCCCGGTTTCCCCTCTTTCTGGCAAAGACCTCCCCGGCCCCCAACAACCCCCTTGCGTCGCTGCGCAGGGTGGTGTACCGTCCGCACGTTGACACAACTGCGGCCTGCCGTTGCGGGCCGCTGAGGAAGGGCGCGCGCGAAGTGAACGCAAGTCTCGCCGGGAAAGTCGCGATCGTCACGGGGTCGTCGTCGGGGATAGGCCGTGCCACCGCAATTCGCCTTGCGGATGCTGGGGCAGCGATCTGCGTAGTCGCGAACCGCAATGCCGAAGGCGGCGCCAACACGGTCCAGGCCATCGAGGATCGCGGCGGCCGCGCCATCTTCGTCCAGGCGGATGTGGGCCTCGCCGAAGACTGCGACCGCATCGTGTCAGCCACCCTCGAAGCCTTCGGTCGCATCGACATCCTCACCAACAACGCGGGGATCACCCGTGGCAAGCCCTTACCCGAGCTTGAGGAAGACCTCTGGGACCGCGTGATGGACACGAACCTCAAGAGCGCCTATCTCATGAGCCGCCGGGCGGTTCCCCACATGCTCGCGGCGGGGGGCGGCGCGGTGGTGAACGTCTCCAGCGTCCACGCTGTAGCTACATTTCCGGGCTTTGCGGTCTATGCAGCATCCAAGGCCGGGCTGGACGGGCTGACACGCGGGTTCGCCTTGGAGTTCGGCTCACGCGGTATCCGCTTCAACGCCGTTCTTCCCGGCACCATCGACCTGTCCGCGTACGACCGCCGTAGCAATCAGGCCGCCGACCCGGCCACCTGGCAGCCCCGTCCGAGCGCCGCGCAAGTCATGGGCCGCACCGGTTCCGCCGACGAAGTTGCCGCGGCAATCGCCTTTCTCGTGTCACCCGATTCGTCCTTCGTCAATGGGGCGTCTTTGACCGTTGACGGCGGGCTGCTCTGCATCCTGAGGGATCACTGACCATGAAGATCACCCGCCTGGAAACCTTCTTCGTCAAGCCCCGCTGGCTCTTCCTGAAAGTGCATACAGACGAGGGCCTCTGTGGCTGGGGCGAACCCATCGTGGAGGGCTGGTCGCAGACCGTCGCCGCGGCGGTCCAGGAAATGGGCCGCTACCTCATTGGCCAGGACCCACGCCGCATCGAGCACCACTGGCAGGCCATCTACCGCGGGGCCTTCTACCGGGGCGGCCCCGTGCTCACCAGCGCCCTCAGCGGCATTGAGCAGGCCCTGTGGGACATCACCGGCAAGTGGCTGGGCGTCCCCGTCTACCAGCTTCTCGGCGGCGCGGTGCGCGACAAGATCCGCGTCTACGCCCACGCGGGGGGAGCAACGCCCGAACAGGCCAGGGACTCTGGGCGCTCCGCCGTTGAACGCGGCTTCACGGCAGTCAAGACCGGTCTCTTTGACGCCGCTCGCTTCATCGAAGGCCCGGGCTTCATCGACCGGGCGGTGGAACGCCTCGCGGGATTGCGCGAAGGCGTCGGCGAGAACGTGGACATCGGCATCGACTTCCACGGTCGCGTTGGGCCAGCTCTCGCAATCCAGCTCGCAGCGGCCCTGGAACCTTACCACCCCATGTTCATCGAGGAGCCCTGCCTGCCCGAGAACGTGGACGCACTGGTCCAGGTCGCCCGCAGCACCAAAGTCCCCATTGCTACCGGCGAGCGCCTGTTCACTCGCTTCGGATTCCGCGAAGTACTTGAGAAGGCCGCGGCCGTCATTCTCCAGCCCGACGTCTCCCACTGCGGCGGAATCTCGGAGATGCGGAAGATCGCATCCATGGCCGAGACCTACTTCGCCGCCATCGCGCCCCACTGTCCCCTTGGCCCCATCGCCTTCGCGGCGTGCCTCCAGGTGGACGCCTGCACCCCCAACTTCCTGTGCCAGGAGCAGGTCTGTCTCGGTGAAGGGTATCTGAAGCGGCCCTTCACCGTTGAGAACGGATACGTGGCCACACCAACCGGACCGGGCCTGGGCATCGAAGTGGACGAAGAGGCCCTGGCGGAGCAACTCTACGATGGCGCTTGGGAGAACCCGCGCCTGTGGCACGAAGACGGATCGGTCGCGGACTGGTAACCCCTCGGGCCCTATCCCGCGGGAGCCCGGAAGCTCTCCCGCAGTCCGCTTCCCGGAGCTCTCGGCGCGGACTGAGACGGCTTCGGCTTGCTCGCCGGCGCAGCGAGCCGTGCGCCGCGCGGCGACATAATCTGATCGCAGCTTGTCACAGCCGCATTGGACATGAGCAGTTCACTGAGCAGCGGGCCCTGGCACTGCCCCTGCTCGTCCAGCAAGTGCGGCGCGATCACGAAAATAATGTCCCGCTGGGCCCGTTCGGTATGCCGGGACTGGAACAGCTTCCCGATAACCGGCAAGTCCCCCAGTACAGGGAGACTGCTCACCGACGTGCTGGTGGTCTCCTGCAGCAGCCCGCCGATCACGATGGCCTGCCCGCTTCGCACCCGCACGTTGGACTTCACGCGCCGAATCGTAATTACCGGAAGCCCCTCAACACCCTCACCCGTCACGTCGGCCACACTCGGCTCGATGTGGCATATAATCTCTCCGGTCTCCCTCATAACCCGCGGCGAGATGGTCAGGCGAATAGTGGCATCCACCTTTTCCAGTCGCGTGTACGCATACGCCGCCGACCCGGTGAGCAGGCTGAAATACTGCTCCGTGCCCACCTCAATCTCCGCCTGCTCCCCGTCTGCCGCAACAATCCTCGGGTTTGCCCGCAGCGTCGCCTTGTTGTTGCGCAGGAGCGCTTTCAAACCCGCCAGGATGTTGCCGGGGACTGGTGTCGGGCCGCCAGTTCCCGGCCGGTTGTCACCGCCGACGCCGGTCGTATTGGACTGGTAGTTCAGCAGCCCGCTGGCGATATCCACCGCGATGTGCGTCGTCGCCGCCGCCAGACCGTAACTGCGCACATCCGCCGCGTTCGCTTCAAGCACCAGCGCCTCGATCATCACCTGCACCGGCGCAGCGTCAAGAGCCGCCAGCAATGGCCGTATCGCCGCAATGATCTCCTCAGGCGCATAGACCAGACACCGCCGGGTCTTCGCGTCAACTGTGATGTACTGCGAGTACTTCTCGGGCAGAAGCTTCTTGACGTCAGCGGGCTCCAGGTGCGTGAGAGTGAAGATCTCGGTGTCCGCAACCAGCCGGTAACTGGGTGCCATGGGGTCCGACGCCGTCACGAGGTACACGCCCGGCTCGATCTGCTTGTACACCATCCCCAGCGGAAGCAGCAGAAGTCGCAGTGCCCGGCTCAGGGGAACATCCTGCAGCTCCAGCGTGACGAAACCGGCCACGCTCTCATCCTGCAGAATTGTGACCCCGGCATCCAGCGCAATGTCGCTCAGCACCTGGCGGATGTCGGTGTTGAAGAATGAATTGCTCACTAAGGGCTCGGCCTCCGCCGGTTCAGACGCGGTCGGGGCATCATCGCCCGAGCACACGCAGATAACCAGCACGAGCGCGGTCAGGCACATCCAGCCACGCGCTGGGCTACTTCCGCTCATCTTCTGCTCCTACAGGGTCTTGGGTGGGGGCTGGGGCCTGCAGCTGCACACTCAGGACGGACACGCGCTTCCCCTGGGGGCCGTCTTCGACCCGGATACGCAGCTTGTCATTTGGGCTGTTGGGGCCAAGATCCAGCGCGCTTATCAGTTCGTACTCTCCTGGCTCGACGTCGGCAAAGTCCAGGGTCCCCGAAAAGACCAGCTTGCCCATGGGCAGTGCCAGCGGTACCGTAGTCTCCAACGGAACGCTCAAAGCCGCAGTGCCTGCGGCATTCACCACGGACACACTGCAGCCGGCCTTGAAATGCACATTGCCAATATTCACATACTCCGCCGAGACTGAATACCGCGAGCCGTCCTGGTGGGCGATCTCCAGGTTCTCAGATACCCCCGCGATCACCGTCTCCGCACGGACATTGCGCACCCACACCAAGGCGGTGGCATCCCCTGCCGCGCCGCCGTCCTCATGGGTCGCCCGCAAGTGCAGTTCTGCATAGGCGTTTGCCGGGATAGGTCTGTCCTCCGGCACCCGCACGGTGAGCCGCAGGTTGCGGTCCGCCGAAGGGCGCAGGGTGAACTGCTCCGGCCGCACTTCCAGCCACTCTGCGGCATTGAACATCTCGCCGGACACATCGCCCATCGTCACCCCACTCAGTGCCTTCGGCCGCAACAACCTGCAAGAGACATTCCCGGGTTCATCAGAGAGATTCTGCACCGTCGCGCTGACCGACCGCATCGCCCCCGGGTAAGCTTCCACTTCCAGGAACTCCGGCAGGGCCATCTGCACATATCCCGCCGCACTGGTGACCGTCGGGTCACCGGTGAAATCCAGTTCGCGCTCCACCGTGCGCAAGCGCCGGCCGTTCACCGACAATGCGGCTGAGACCTTGTACTTCCCCGACGGCAGTCTCCGCTCCAGGTCCACCACCGGGGCGATCTCCACTCCCGGCACGATCCCACGCTCCGGCAGTTCCACCTCTGACAGCCGTCGCCAGCGCCCGCCGGCATCGCGCAGCACCGTGACCTTCCCTGATAGCTTCCCGTACGTCTCCCCGGCGTTCTTGGCCTTGATGATCACCGCGGTCGTAGGGATCTTGATGTCGCTCGGGCGCGGCGTGCGGTCTTTTTCGTCCAGGAACCGCATATCCGCATCAGTGATGTGTATGTCCTCCCGCGCCGGCGCGCCCTGGATGTTGATGCGCATGGGAAGCAGGAAACGCACCACCATCTTGAAACTGCCGCGCTTCACCGGCTCATTCTCCACCACGATTGCCGCCGAATAGAACCCGCGCACACCCGTCGGCGTGCGCACTAGCAGCCGCACCTTCTTCACCTCATTGGGCTGCAGTTCCAGCTTCGACGGGTCCAGGCGGACCCACTCGGCGCACGAGCGCAACCCGGTGACGTCGGTCTTTTCATCCTTGGGGTCCAGCGCGACCCAGCCGCCGGTGACGCTCTGCGACAGGTAGAGAGCCTGCACATTCAGCGTCTGAGGCTCATTCGCCGTATTGCGCAACTCCAGTTCGCCGCTGATGGCCACCCCCGGCGTGACCGTGACGTCGAAGGACATCGGCTTGGCCATGAACCCCTGGCCGTGAGCGAGTGCGCACGCAAAGACCATTGCCAGCGCGGCTGCCAACGCCCTCCCTGCTTGCACAACGAGCTTCTCGGTCACCATCGGGATTGCCGGCGGACGTCGCCTGGCCTCCTGTTGCTCGGCGTTCATGGCCCCGAGGTCCGGGACAAGCGGCTCAGGGCTAAGCGAGCTCCGGCACCAGCCACCAGAGCCAGTCGGCGGGTCTAGTGGAACCCCGGTGAGGCGTCAAGCAAAGGCGCCCCACGCGGAGGCACATCGATCATGTGGGATTCGTGCCGGCTGGGGCCGAATCTGCGTTCAGCGTGCCCTTCACCCCGAACCGTTGCCTCACAGCCCTCGAAGCGGGCGGCAGTCTGTAGCCGGGGGCGGAAGCCCCCGGAATGCCGCCCCGCAACGGCACCTTGAGCCCCGGAACCTGGGCGACAGGCCGTTCTCCGCGCACCCGGGTCCGGCCGCACATCCGGCGCTTGCCGATGCCCCTCCTCACCCGAGCCACACCCACGGGCGTTACGGCTGCTTCACCGCGCTGTAATCCACATCCCAGTCCGGCCCGTCCGTGATCGTGTGGGCCAGTCCCCAGTATCCGCTCGCCCAGGTCGCGGTGTCGTAGAAATAGGTCTGTCCCCGCTGGTACACAACAGTTTTCGTCGTCCCGCCTACGGTGCTCCATCCATAGGCACGGTACAGGGCGCCGCCAAGTTTGTACCACCGCACCCGCAGCGCATTCGGCGTGCTGCCCGTCTCCGCATTGGTGACAACCACCTGCCTGTCGCCGTCGACACCCGTGATGGTGCAGACCAGCGCCTCCCCTGCTACCGTGTAGCTCTGCCCGTTCACCAGCTCAGTCCCGGTCTCCGGGTTCGACGGGTCGTCGCACAGGTAGAACTTCATCGTGTCTTTGTCCCAGGCGAGAACGACGCCCTCGCCGTGCAGGCCCACTGACCCGAGCCACGGGTAGTAATCCACGCCTTCGGACACTGCGCCGCCCAGGGATCCAGCCGGGGCCGCGTTAGCCATGTCCGCCGCTGCCGGTTCGGGCGATGCCGGGACTTCGATGGTGCCCACGGGGTCCGACGGTCCCTCCGCACTGCCCCACCAGTTGTTATCCGCATCCACCACCCCTACGGCTTCGCTGCTGAGCGCCACGGCACTCGTCGCCTGCCCGCCGTCAATGAAATTGTTATTGCGAAACACGATGCTTCCAGCATCGCATCCACTCATCACCAGCGCCCCGGACTCGGGCCGGCTTGCATTGGCATAGTTATTGAATTCGAAGTCATTGTCCCGCACATCAATGTCGCTGCAACTGCCCCCGAGATCGGTCCCCATCAGCGTTAGGCCCCAGGAAGCCTCTCCGTCGCTCTCAGAAGGATAGGAATTCCGGAAAGTGTTGTTTTTCACCGACGCGCCGTCGGCATCGATTCCCAGAGCGATGGCGCCGGCATGGTCGAACACGTTCTCCTCGATGACTGCATCCTGTAGCCCACGCACCCAAATCCCATAGCCGGTGTTCGATACCGTGTTCCCTGTGATCACCGGAGCGTTGATGGCCAATGCCAGAGCGTAGGTGCCCACGCCGAATCCCCCGCCCGGGCTGGAGAGCACATTGCCCGTGATCGCGAGGCTGCTGTAGTTCGCCGTCCCCGACGCGCCTCCAGATACCAGAATCCCACCCAGGCTCAGGCTGCCTGGTGCGCCCACGGCAATCAGGTTGTCGCTGATGGTGATATTCGCTGCGCCGATCACTCCACTGGCAGTTGATGGGCTCAGGAGGTAGACGCCCGCCAGGCCAGTAGTGGAATGCACGTAGTTGCTGGTCAGCGTGAGGCCCGACCGGTTCACAGTATTCGCGGGCCAACCGATGCCTACCCCGCTTGATGCAATCTCAAAGCCGTTCACGCTCACATTGTCGGCAGTGATCGTCACCGTGCCCTGAATAGTGCTCTCACCGCCCGCGCGACCACCATCAACTGGCTTGACGCCGGCTTGTGCACCCACCAGCGAGAGCGCTTTGTCAACCGTTACACTCTCATTGTAGGTTCCCGCTGCCACCTGGATCGTGTCCCCCGGTGCGGCAACATTCACAGCAGCCTGGATGGTTGGTTGATCGCCCGGTACACTAATCGTACCCGACCATGCGGATGCGGCGACCAGCGCAGCCAGCAACCCCAGCAACAGCGCCCGTAGTATGGACATCGCGTGCTCTCCCCTCGGGAACAATCCCATAGTGTGGTAGCGGCCGGGCGCCCGATAAAGACGCCCGGCATTCACGTCCGCAGCGCCGGGGCGCAACGCGCCCGGGCTTTTCATCTGTCCTTACGGCTGCTGGACCGCCGAGTACGCCACATCCCACGTCGGCCCATTGCTCAGCGTGTGGCAGAAACCACGGAACCCCGACTGCCAACCCTCGCCGTAGATATATGTCTGCCCGCGCTGGAAAACTGCCGTCTTGGCACTGGCGCCGATTGTGCTCCACTCGTAGGCGCGGTAAAGGGCGCTCCCCAGCATGTACCACCGCACACGCAGCGCATTCGTGCCCGATGCGCCACTCACCACCGCCTGCTTGTCGCCGCTCACGCCTGTGATGTTCACAACCAGCGGGTTCCCGCCGTAGTAATACGTCTTCCCGTTCTCCACTTCCGTGCCCGAAGCCGGATCACTCGCGTCGGCAGTCAGGTAGAACTTCTGATCATCCTTGTCCCACGCCAGAATGTTGCCCAGCACCTGGTCGGCGTCGTAAATGACCCAGCCGAAGGCCGCATTGTCGTACTGGTGCTCCACGCGGGCTTCAATGGCCGCAAGGTCCGCCGCGCCCACGAAAGTGCTCCCAAGGGCGTTCACGTCATTTCCCTTCGCAGTGACATTGCTGATGTCCCCCAGCACGTTGTTCTCGAAGGTGCAGGAGACCGTCACGTTCGTCGGCGTGGTGTTCAGCTTGCCCGGCTCACCAATCCGGACCCCGCGCTGGCAGTCGGTGATCTCGCAGCCACTGATGGTCACATTGTCCAACGTGGCCGGGTTGTCCGTGTAAGTGGTGGAGTCGTTGCCCGTGCCGCGCGCCTTGATGGTCACCCCGACCCCGTTGGTCGCATCTCCTTTGCCGCAGTTGGTCACCGTGCAGTTGCTGAACGTGATCCGGGCGTAGTCGCCGAACTTCATGTTGACGTCGATGCCCGCGGCATAGCTCTTCGCGAAACCGCTGTGGACCACATCGCAGCCGGTGAAGCTCAGGTTGTCTCCCTTCTCCAGGTAGATCCCCTTGACCACGTTGTCATTGAACGTGCATCCGGAAACCGTGCCGGAGAAAGTCGTGCCGTTGGCAGAGCTCTGCTGTGAGTACAGTCCGACGGCGTCCGACTCATAGCCCCAGCCCGTACCGTCGAAGTCGCAGTCGCTGATGGTTGCACCGGTCAGATTCCCGGAGACGCCGACCACGAGCCCCCGCTTGCGATTGTGGCTCATGGAGCAGTGTGACATGGTCAGGCCGTCGACATCGGCGCTGATCTCCATACCCGCGAAGGCACTTTGCGAGGCAGCCACGGTGTCAAGGCTCAGATTCGCTACGTTTCCGGTCACCCGCAGACACGCCTGGGTGACAGACGTCGCGTTGTTGCGCCCCGTGATCCCGATGCCCGAAATGCTCACATCGTCCGCAGCAACCGTCACCACCGCGTCCGCATTCCCACCAGCGATGATCGTGCCGCCTGGCAGGAAGTAGCGGGGATCCGCCGGGTCGCGGGTCCAGCCGGCGCCTTCCAGGCTTAGAGACTTATTGATCGTGATGGCTTCTGCATACGTCCCTGCTGCGATCTGAATCGTGTCTCCCGCGTTCGCCGCATCGATTGCGCTCTGAATCGTCGGGTATGCATCACTGGGCACGTCGAGAGTAGCTGGAAAGACCGAAGCCGCCAGCAGGCCAACAAGTACGCATATGATCGAGAGTCGCATTGTATTACTCCCTCCCCAACTGTGGGACGCGCGGGCGAAGTCCCCCCCCACAAGGGGCGCATTGCCCTGCGCTTGATACACCGGTGCTAACGGGCTCAAGAAACTCAGTCTTGTCTATAGGCCGCATAAAGGGGCAACTGCGCGAACCACCTCCCGATATTGCACGCAGACGAATCAGTTCAGACACCAAATCGCGGTCAAACAGGCAAAAAAGGGAAATGCCCCCGCCATCTCAGAGGGCCCCTTGGATCTTCCGGAACGCCACTATGCGCAGGTTAGCCACGTCTACCCAGTAATTGTCGCGGTTGTCCTCATGCGTAGCCTGCATGTTGTACACCTTGTCATCGCCGCAGAAGAAAGCCTGATAACTGTCGGGGTTCAGAGGGTTACCGTCGTCATCAACCACAGGGATTCCCCACGAGTAGGTGAGAGCGCTGAAATACCGAACATGCTGCTTGTGCTGGTCGTAGAAAATGTCCTTGTTCTTCACGTAAGGCATGATCTGGTACTGCAACCAGCTGACGTCGTCGCCGCCCAGGGGGTCTCCGGGAGGTGCAAGCTCGTCATGGTCATCCGAATACATCTGCACCGCCAGCATGATCTGGCGAAGATTGCTGATGTCTCGCGTCGTCCGTGCTTTTCCCCGGGCTGCACTGAAAACCGGGAACAGCATCGCGGCGAGGATCGCAATGATTGCGATGACTACGAGAAGCTCGATGAGGGTGAACCCGCGGTGCGACATATCAACCACCCAGTACCGCGATTGGCGCTCGCGGCAGGCGCAGTTTGGTCAGAAAAGCACGGACAATGTGAGCTGCACGGTGCCCACCGGCGTCGTGCTGCTGTCGCTCTCGAGCTTCCCCACGGCGGCAGTGTCATTGGCCCCCCCGGAAGCCAATGGATAGGAGGGCGCAGTCCCTTCAGCAGTGACGGCTATCGTGATGAACCCCGTCTTGTAACGGTCACCGGGAGCGATGTAGCCGTCCGACCCGAAACTGCTGGCGGTGCTGATACTCGTTGTGCCGCTGAAGCCGGGAGACGGCAGCGACCACGACTGCCAGCCGTGGGTTATCTGGAATGGAACATTTGAGCGGGTGGCGAATGCCGCCGAACCTTGCCACAGGTCCGGGCTTTCGCCCTCCACCGGCGTCAACGTGATGGTGTCGTCGGCGATGTTGCAGTACAGGTACTGCTCCACATGGGCGTTGAAAGTCTCCGTTGCCGTGGCGAGGTCATCCGCGGCAGCGGGGAGAAGGCCGGATAGGATCAGAATGATGATTGCTGCGCCGGTACACATGCAGTTCACCTGAGCAGGGCAGGTTCTGGCTGTTTCGATGCCCGGCGGAGGCTCTTCGATGAGCAACCCCCACCGGGCAATGGCTCAAAGGCGGGTGAAACTTAGTTAACGGCGGCCAGAGTCGCAACCATGGTCGCGGTGTAGTCACCGGCCAGAGCGATGGTCTCGTAGACAAAGTCACCGTCGGCATCGATGCGGTTCTTCGCCTTCACGCCGAACGGGAGCCGCAGGTAGCGGGCGAAATCATCGACCGGGTCGACGGCGAGATCGTTGACAATGATCGTGCCAAGAGAACCTTGAGCCGCAAGGGTGGGCATGTCGTCGTCAGGCAGCGCCACCGACGGCGCGACGCCCGCGGGATACGCATCGGCAACCTGGAACCAGCCGTCGCCCACGCGGAATTCAGTGTGGGTGGCCCAGGGAACGATGCCCGCATTGTCGAACATGGCTTCGAGGTCGCCCAGAGAGTAAGCCGTCCAGAGCTTCTCCGTCAGCAGATCGGGGTCGTCCGCGGCAAACTCCGTGACTTCAACGCTGAGCAGGCACGGGGTGTTGATTTCCGCGGTGATGAGACCGGCATCGGGATTGGGGTCCGCGCCGACCAGCGGCTCAATGGAATCCTCACCGGGAGTGCCGGCCGGATTGTCGCCGGGCACAACGAGGTCCTTCGGCGGGTCGATTGCCAGATGAGCGTACGCCAGCACATGCGCCTTGAACGTCGCGGTGGCTTCCAGCGGGAAGCCTTCATCGATGGACGGGTTCGGGGGGGGTGGTCGTGTCGTAAGTGATGATGTCTGATCCACCTACGCCGCCGTCGGGCCGTCCCTGCGCCCAGGCCATGCCGGCCGTCAGGCCCAGCAGTGCCACGAGCAGGATGCCTGTCATGAGTCTCGACATTGTTGTGGTCCTCCCATCAAGTTGACGTCTCTTGCCCCGATATAAATGGGGGTAGTACAGCATCGAGGGCCTCGCGATACAGGCCCGTTGCGTCCGTCTGGTATGCTCCGCGGGTCCATCACCTCCGACAGGTGCCGGGCTGAACTGGCAAGGACAAAAATGGATAGCGGCAGGCGGAATACCCACCGGGTGCGACCTACGGCATGGGCGAAACCGTGATGGTCAGCGTTCCACTATAGTCTCCCGCGAGGTCCTCCACCCCATTGCGCCAGGCCGCTCCGCGCAGGCCGATCTCATTGACCCCCACCGTGTTCACCGGACTGACGTTGGACACCGGCCCCGGCCACGGAGACCCCCCATCGGCCGCTCCTGTCCATTGGTCGGGGGTCCCGTGCCCTGAAGCGTCGCCGCCGATATCACCCCAGGTGCTCCAGAGCGCGCCCGTTCCCACAGGCTGGCGCAGGCGGAACGCGGTCTCAATCTGGTAAGGGTGGGTGCCCGGCCCGGTCAGGTCCGTGCACGCGGAGACGCTCAGGTTGAAGTCCACATTGCTGCGCACCGTGAGGAGCCCTTCGCTGGTGGTGTACATCCAGCCGGTGAAGTTGCCCTCGGTGTCCGGGAACTCCAGGTCGGCGTCCATCTCTACCTGGAACATTTCCGTGAGATTCAGGTGCAGTTCCAGCGGGATCTGGCCGGTAAAACCCGCGCACTGGAAGTACATGAGCGCATTGCTCACGTAATGCCCCGGCGGGTCGGCCCAGTTGACCTGCACTCGGAACTCGATGTACAGCCAGCCGTCGACGTCGCCCACAAGGCTGCGCATGAATGCCGTGCCGGTGCAGTTGACCCACGCAGTGCCCAGCGGGTCGGATTTCAGCTCGTGAACCTGGATTCTCGTCGGGGGGATGACTGCGCCGGCATTGGTGGCATCCTGCCCCACCATGTTCCCGCTGATCACCCGGATGCGCCAGGGCTGGTTCTTCGGTAGCATGGTGTAGACCGGTTCCACACCCAGTGTGTAGCCGGGTTCGGAAGCGTAAAAATGGATCTTCGCCACGGGGCTTGAGGCGGTCTGGGGGACGATGCCGGAAGACGCCCCGGTTCCAACCAGGGCCATGGGCACCGGAAAGGCTGTCGCGAGAGCCTCGGGAGGAGGCGGCTGGAGCGTGCCGTCGCCCGCAGGTCCGACTGCGACGAGCACCGGAGCCGGGCCGGGTGCTCCCGCGGGGGCGGGCACCGGCGCCTGCGCCAGAGCAGTACAGGCCAGAATCAGCGCCAGCAGGTTGAGGACCGGTTGCGTCCCTCGAACTTCGGGCATCATAGGCTCGTCCCGTTTCACACGTGTGTCACGCCGCCGAGATATACCGGCTTGCGGCTCCCCCGCCCTCACACGCCCCCGGCACGGTCCGCTACACGACGTCGACGCAACAGGTATATCGCAAACAGCCCCAGGGCGAACATGAAGTAGGTGGAAGGCTCGGGCACGGCCCCACCCATGCCGTAGTAGATCTTGTGATCGCCGAAATCGCCCCCGCCGAAATACACCGCATGCGGCCTGTCCAGACTGTCGATCTCCAGCCCGACCCATTCGGCAGTGGTGTCTTCGGCAAGAAGCCTGGGAGTAATCCACGATCCGCCGCCACGGTGTGCGTAGAACAAGTCTTGCGCTGCCGGATCCCAGAACACGATGTGGGCGATCCCCTGACTATCAACCGACAGGTCCAGGTAGCGCAGATCATTGAAAGCGAAGAACTCCGCGCCGTCGTAGATGGTCTCTGTGACCCAGGAACCCTCGTCTTGATAGGCATACATGATGTCCCCGGTCAGCGCGTCCATCCACGCCAAATGCGGCTTGCCATCAGCGTCCACGTCCATCGCGCAGTAGACGCCCTCACCGTCGGCAATCGGCTCCGAGGACCATGAGCCGCCGCTGCGGTCGGAGAACATCGGGAACTGGCTAAGGAACGTGCTGTCCACCCAGCCGATGCGCGCGTCGGCCACCGTCCCATTCAGCCGCAGCGAGACGTCACCGTTCACCAGGGGCGCTTGCGCTACTTCCTCGTGTACCCACCCGCCCACGGTCTGGAAGGCGTAGTCCAGGGTGTCGTCTTCGAAGTCCAGGTAGTTATGCAGGTCGATCCAGGCGACCGCCAGGTTTCCGTTGGCGTCCAGCCGGATGTCTGTGTGGCGCGGGTTAGTGACTTGGGTGTCGTAGATCGTGGAGACGTGCCAGTCGCTGCCGTCGAAAGTGGCGTGATTGAGGCTGTACAGGGTGTCAGTGGAATTGGACCAGCGGTATGCGATGTGCGGCGTATTGCCCTGGAAGATCAGGCTTGTGCTCTGGCCGTTGAATTTGCCTGCTTGAACCACTTCGGATGACCACGTAGCCCCGCTCTTGAAGGCGTAGACGAGGTCACCGGCACCCCCGGACAGACCCTGGTACGTGACCGCCGGGACGTCGTCGCTATTCAGCGCGAAGCCCAGCCCGCCATCCCGGGTGGATACCGGTGCATCGAATATCGGGCTCATCGGCCAAGCCATGGCCGCCATCGCGACGGACGGGCATAGCACTGCCAGCAGCATTGCTGCGCCGATGAGGCATCCGCTACGGAAACACGGTGACACAAGCAAACTCCGCTACTGCAGCGTCATGTCTACAAGCGCGTCAGCATGATTACCGACGGGGACAGTCACTCCGTGCCAGTACGTGGAACGCAGAACGAGGCGCCCGACGAAGGCCCTTCCATCACGTTCAAATCCTAGATCGGCCCTGCCCCCAGAACCGATTTATCGCAAGCGTCACTGTACCAACGCGTTCAGGGTGGGTCAACGCAAGGTCTCTTTAGCCACGGTGACGGATCGAAAGGAATGCCTTCAAAGAGTTCCTATTGAGACTATATTCGAGAGTAAATGTGACAGCTCCACTCCTGTTTGCGATATCTGCCCCGTAACTAAAGACATCGGTTATGTAGCAGTTGTGGTGATCGGACAGGCTTGCACCGCGCACCCTCAAACGAGCCTGGCCACTGGTCCCGTTCGCCCGCGGGCGCTCTTCTTCCAATCCGGGCCTGCGTTTGACTCAGCACCCTCCCCGGGGTATCATCAACATCCATCAGGAGGGTGCGAATTGCGCGCGGTCATCCAGAGGGTAAGCCGGGCAAATCTAGTGATTGACGGCGAAGAACGATGCCGGATCGGCGTCGGACTTGTGGTGCTCGCGGGGTTCGGTCCCGGCGACGCAACTGCCGACCTTCAATGGATGGCGGAGAAGATCGCCACGCTGCGCGTGTTCGGAGATGACGAGGGGCGGATGAACTTGGCTGTGGGTGACGTTGGCGGGGAACTGCTGGTGGTCCCGAACTTCACGCTCTACGGCGACTGTCGCAAGGGCCGGCGACCGGGTTACTCCGCTGCCGCAGCGCCCGAGAGAGCAACAGCACTTTTCGACCAGTTCTGTGACCACCTGCAAGGCCTCGTCCCCGTGCAGCGCGGCGTTTTTGGGGCGCACATGCACGTGAGCCTCACCAACGACGGACCTGTGACCCTCCTCCTGGACAGTGCCAAGACTTTCTGACGGACGTATCCATCAAGCATGAGACGCCGAAACGGAAACAACGACAGCAATCAGCGCGCCCGGGCGAACAAACGCCGGGCCGAGATCCGCCGCCGCATCGGCGACCAACTCATTGAAGAAGGCATCATCGATGAGGCCATCAAACACTACGAGGCGGCGACTCGGCTTGACGGCCGCAATGTAAACGCTCGTCTGTCCCTTGCCGACAGTTACTTCGCCCTCGAGATGCCCGCCAAGGCCTACCGCGCCTACCGAAAGGTGCTGCGCACCGACCCCAGCAACGCGGACTGCCATTTCTCGCTGGGCGAGTTCTTCCTCTCTCTTGGGCGTCCGAGGGCTGCGGCAAAGGCCATGCGCCGATCCATCGAATGCGATCCCAACCGGGCTTACTACGTGTACCGACTGGGCGAGATCTGCATCATTATGGGAGATCTGCAGGAAGCCCGGGCTCTCTTCGAGCGCGCCGTTGAACTGGCTCCAGAAGACCCGTTCTACCGCTTCAAGATGGGCGAGCTCCACTTCCGATGCGGGCGCGTCGAAGAAGCCATTGAGCAGTACGAGCTGTCCTGCCGACACGCACCCGCAGATGACTTCTACCACGTGCGACTCGGCGCTGCGTATGCACGCAATGAGCAGCACGAAGACGCCCTGCAAATGTTCCGCCGGACGGTGCGCATCGAACCCACGAACGCCGCGTACCGCTATGTTCTCGCCGAGCAACTCGCACTCATGGGACTCGAGGAAGAGGCGCAGGAGCAGTACCAGCGCGCGGGTCGCCTCGACGAGTACGACATGCACAGCGTCCGCAAACTCCTGGTGCGCTGCGGAACACTGGGCGCGAACGGGGATGAAGACCCCTTCGGCGAAGAGCCTGACCCGCGTGCGCCAATGACGTAATGCCGAGTGCAGCCTCCCGCAAGCCGGCCGGCACATCCCCACGCGAAGGAAGCCCACCCGTGAGCATGCAAATCCTGTGTTTTGAAGTCGGTCCGCTGATGGCCAACTGCTACATCGTCGCCTGCGAGAAGACCGGCCGGGCGATGGTGATCGACCCTGGCGGCGACGCGGACCGCATTGTCGACGCGGTGCGAGACGCCGACCTGACCGTGGAGATCATCGCCGACACCCACTGCCATCCAGACCACATCGCCGCGAACTGCGACCTGCGTGATGGTCTCGCGACGATACAGGAAACCCCGGCAAGGATCATCATCCACCCGGCCGACAGGGAATCCGTTGAGAACCCTCCTATACAATGGCTGCTCATCGGCATGCGACCCGCCCCGTGCGCGGTGGATGCGACCTTCGATGAGGGAGACGAACTGGTGGTGGGCGACCTGCGAGTGAGGGTCATGCACCTGCCCGGTCATTCACCGGGAAGTGTCGCCCTCGTCACTGATGGCGCCGTATTCACGGGGGACACACTGTTCGCGGGAAGTGTGGGCCGTACCGACCTGCCCGGGGGAAGTTGGCCGCAACTCCAGGCTTCTCTCCGGCGTCTGATCACCGAACTGCCCGGGGACACAGCGGTGTACCCCGGTCACGGCCCGGCTTCCACCATCGCCGAAGAGATCCAGTTGAATGAATGGCTGCGGGACCTTTAGCGGAGCGTTACAACCGGCCCTTGGACCTCTGCCGTCCGCAGGCGCAGGCTCGGCCCAGCCCCTTCACAGTAATAGCTCTCTGTCGCGCGCCATGCCCGTCCCAGGCCGCCGGCCCAGGTAGCTTGCCCTGGCGAGCCAGAGAGGATGCATAGGCCGGCCGTCAACCATCTCGCGCTCCCGTGCCTCTCACAACCCGAGAACCGCCGCCGCGTTCGCTCCGCAGATCGCCGCAAGGTCCTCCGCCGCAATATTCGCTCGACGAGTCTTCTCGCAGTTCACCGCCGGATAGACGAAAGGCATGTGGGTCCCGAACAGGAGGCGTTTGCTACCGCAATCGCGGACAAGCGCCTCTGTCGCGTTCATGGGGCTCTTCACGTAAGACAGGTCCACCCAAACCTGTGCCCCATCTCCCGTCTCCGCCAGACACCGTCGGGCTTCGGGCGCGTTACACCCCACCAGCACAAAACTCCCACCAGGGACCGCTTCCACCAGCTTCAAGAAGTCATCCAGCGGGGTTGGGGGCACGAGAAGTTGCCAGTGGTGGAACCGTTCATCCTCAACCCGCACCACCACCAGCACCGGCAGGCCGGCATCCGCCGCGGCCCGGCATAGCTCGACACACTCGGACTCCCAAGTTCGGTACCCGTGGTAGTTTGGGTAAAGCTTCACAGCCCGGCAGCCCAGGCCCGTGATGCATGCGGACAGGTCGGCCAGCGCCCCCGGGTACCGCGGGTTGAGTACCGCCGCCGGCAGGATCCGCTCCCGCACTCCCGGCACTGAATCCAGTTCCTCGGCAAGCTCTTCATTGGCCGCGTGGCAGTTCCGGTAAGTGATCCCCTGCACCGGTCCGGCAAGCGCCCTGTGGATGCCCCACTGGTCCATCATGTCCAGCACTCCGCGCACGCTGCATTGCGGCAGGCGCCGGAACGCCCAAGGCCCGATGTCGGCGTTGATGTCCACGCACAGGTTCATCGCGGTTTCTCCGCTTCCGATCACATGCGCTCGGGCGCGCTGATCCCCAGTATGCCCAGACAATTGCGCAGCACGGTCTGCGTCGCCTGCACCAGCTTCAGCCTCGCCTGCGACAGCGCAGGCGCATCCGGGTCCAGCACCCGGCAGGTCCCGTAGAACTGGTGGAAGCTCTGGGCTAGCTCCCGGGCGAAGAACGTCAGGCGGTGCGGCGCCCGGAACTCAGCAGCAGTCAGCAGTTCATGGGGGTACTCCGCGATCTGCCGCATCAGCGCGAGTTCATCCGGGTCAGTGAGCAGCGATAGATCGGCCTCGCCGTCTGTCTCCCCGATAATCCCCCGTTCCACCCCCTCCCGCAGGATACTGCAGATCCGCGCGTGCGCGTACTGCACGTAGTACACAGGGTTGTCCTGGCTCTGTGCCCGGGCAAGGTCCAGGTCGAAATCGAGATGGGCGTCCACGGTGCGCATCAGGAAGAAAAACCGGGTGGCGTCTCGCCCGATCTCGTCCACCAGGTCCCGCACCGACACAATCGCTCCGCGTCGCTTGCTCAACCCCAGCGGCTCTCCGTTCTCCAGGAAACGCACCTGCTGGTAGATGATGATCTCGCAGGTGCCCCGACCCAGAGCGTCAATGGCCGCCTTCAGCCGCGGCACATATCCGGCATGGTCCGGGCCCCAGACGTACACGAGGTGCTCGAAACCCCGATCGAACTTGTTCGCCGCATAAGCCAGGTCCGACGCGATGTACGTGAACGCCCCGTTGCTGCGCCGGAGCACCCGGTCGTCCTCATCGCCGAAATCCCCGGTTTTCAGCCAGACCGCCCCATCCTTCTCGTATGCCAGGTCGCGGGCAACAAGATTGTCTACCTCACGCGCAACCGCACCGGTCTCGTGCAGGGACTGTTCGCTGAACCACACGTCGAACTCGATGCCCATCGCTCGGCAGTCCTCGCGCAAGCCATCCACCATGGTCTGCTCCACAAGCCGCGAAAACGCCAGCGCGCCCTCGTCATCCACCGGGATCGACAAGTGCGCAACGCCATCGGCATCCAAGAGCCCCTGGGCAAGATCGATCACATACTGGCCCTGATAACCGTTCTCGGGCAGATCTGTGGGTTCCCCGGCCAGAGTCCGGTAGCGCGCCTGCACCGAAGCCCCGAACAGCTTCAGCTGCGTGTTGTCGGGGCCGTCATTGATGTAATACTCGCGTTCCACGTTGTAGCCCACTGCATCCAGCAGTGACGCCAGCACATCTCCGTACGGACCTCCACGGGCATTGCCAATGTGGATCGGGCCCACGGGATTGGCGCTGACGAACTCCACCTGCACCCGCTTGCCGCCGCCGGCGTTGCAGCGCCCATACGCCTCGCCCTGCTCGCAGCAGCGCGCGATAACCTGCGCCAGCCAGTCCTGGGAGAGCCGGAAGTTGATGAAGCCCGGCCCGGCGATCTCCACCGCTGCCAGGAGCGGGTCCTCGGGCATGTGGTCCACGATAGTCTGGGCCACTTCGCGAGGATTGCACTTCGCCTGACTGGCGAGGACCATGGCCGCATTTGTAGCGAAGTCCCCATGTTCCGGCCTTTTCGGCAGTTCAATCTGCACGTCGATGCTCACTTCCGGCAGCGCGCCGCTTCCCACGGCAGCTTGGACGGCGCGGGTAACCAGGTCCTTCAAGAGTTCACGTTGCATCCACGGATTCACGCCTTTTCGGAGAGTCTGTTACCAGTCGATAAGGTCCGGAAGACGGCCGGCGATTGCGCCGAGCGTGTACATGGCGACCATGACGCCGGCCACCACCTGCGGAACCCCTCGGCGCCAGAAGACGTAAGCAATGGGAATACGCCTGGGCGGGTTGCGCAGCCATTCCGACAACAGGCGCTGACCCGCCTCGATCCCACGCCGCAGTTGCGACGGCGTTGGCCGCCGGGTCGTGAAATTGTTCTGCAGGAAAAACCCCACATGATGCCTGCCCAGCCATCCCAGTGCCACGATCCCCACCGAAAACGCCGGGTTCACGGATAGCAGCGGGATCCCAACGAGCAGCGCGGGCAGAATCCCAGCCAACAGATTGCTCCCGCAACGCAAGTGAGCACGGGGCATCTCCGCTACGAAAGGCTCCCAACCGAAGACGCCGTACTTCTCTATAGCGTGGACCGTCATGTGCTCTGCGGCATGGTGCCCCGCCAGCGAAGTGAAGCGCAGAATTGTCAGGAAAACGAAGAACGTAAGCAGATTCACACCTGCACGCGCCAATGCCCACCGCACAGGATCGGCGGGACCACCCATCTGCAAGAGCAGTGCGACCAGGGGCATGTTCAGCGGCCGCAAGTACTGTTCGAGCATCCAGACCAACACATAGGTAGGCACCAGCGAGATCATGCCCAGGGCCACTATGCTGAAACCTGTGGCGAACAGGCCCCAGAAGCTGGCCGTGCCATGGGTGCCCGTGGAAAGGAACACTCCATGGGGCATGGCCGTACCCGAAATCCGCGGCGGCTTGAAGAATGGCTGCAGGCTGGAAGAGCCGGTATGGTGGCTAAAGTAGGACATGGAAATCCGCCAGTAGCGGGATGAAAGACCGCGTCACATTGTAACTCAAACCGGGCGGAAGAAGGAACGGGTCACAACACCCCCACAGCCCCATCCCTTGCGTCTGCGGGGCACGGGCTCGCACCTCGACGCCCATTCGCTCCTACAACATCCGCGTAATCATCAAGATCACGGGCGCCAGCAGCACCCCCGTCACATTGGTCGTCAGCCACAATGCCCCGGCAAGGTCCCGGTTCAGCCTGAACACATCCGCCAGCATCACCCCGAGAATCGCCACCGGAGCCGCCGACTGGATGAACACCACCCGTAGCGCGTCGTGATCCACCGTCTGCCAGTACCCGAACAGGTACGCCAGCCCCAGCCCCAATACCGGCGAGATGATGAACTTCACTCCGTGCATCACCAGGCACTGCCGCCAGTATGTTTTCACCGAAGACAGCCGCAGGCCCAGGCCGATGGCCAGCAGGAACGCGGCGGTCGCCGTGGGCATCGCGATGTCGATGACGAACGCCGACTCCGGCAGCTTCGGGACATCCGCTACGTTCAGCGCCAACCCTGCGATGATGCCGAGAATTGGGTTGCGCGTCTGTCCGTCTTTCGCAAGCTCCACCAACGCTTTTAGCACCCCGTCATGCCCGCTGTCTGAATAGCGGCGGCCAATGAAAAACCCCAGCGTGAACACCCCCGGCATGAAGGACGCGCAGTACAAAGACCCCAGCGCCGCACCCTTTGCACCCAGCGCAGCGAAAGCCACGAAAGTGCCGTACGTGAAACCGACATTGCTGAACATGGCCGCCGTGATGAAAGGCCCTGCATCAGCCCGGGGCATCCGCAGGAGTCTCGAAAGTAGTGCTCCCACCGGCCACAGCGCCACGTAAAGCACGACCCCGAAGATCGGCAGAGCGAGCGTGCGCGCATCCGGCCGCTTCATCGCCCACAACGCCAGGCAGATGACCACCGGCTGAATCCAGGTCAGAGTGGTGCGGTTCACCGGCCCGGCCCAGGTCTCCGGAACTCGCCCGGACTTGCGCAGGCAGTATCCGGCCACGAGCCCGCCGAGAATAACCGTCATGGTGCGGATGGCGTCGATGAAGAGGCGGTCGTCCACCTGTGGGGGTGCTCCGAAGCAGACATTATGCCCCGATTCTGGTCACGGGGCACGAGCCAGGAGCATACCACCACGAAGCAGGCAGTGCAAGGCAGGGTGAAGCCCGCTCTCTCTCCCGCCGGGAGGGAGCTCGCTCTCGACGACGAAATGGCTGTCGCTCACATCCGTCCGGAAGCACGAGGGGAAGAAGACCTATGCCTCGCCGACCCGTCCTGATAGACGCCGACTTCCCCGGCGGGAACATTATCGTCGATGCCGTCGAAGGCAACGAGGTCTTCGTGCGCCAGGACATCCGTGACACGACTACCTGGTGGTTCTACTGGTATTTCCGGGCGCGAAATGTTGCCGGACGTACCGTAAGTTTTCAGTTCACCAACGGTGACGTCATGAGCGCCGCCGGACCTGCGTACAGTCTGGACGGAAGTCCCTGGCAATGGCTGGGGGCTGAAAACACCCGCGAAGACGGGTTCGACTTCACATTCCCCCCGCGCTGCCGGGAGGCTCGATTCTGTTTCTCCATCCCCTACCTCCAGGCGGACTGGGAGGCCTTCACCACCCGCATCGGCGAACGGAAGGGCCTGAAGCACGGGACGCTCTGTACCACTCGCAAAGGCAGGCGGGTGGAGACTCTCGCCATCAAGCCGACGCGCGAGGCCCGGGTGAAGCTCCTTCTCACCTGCCGCCACCACTGCTGCGAGATGATGGCCAGCTACGTGCTGGAAGGCCTGCTGGAGGCCATCATCCTCGACCCGGCGGGGGCTTGGCTGCGTGAAAACTCAGATGTGTTCGCAGTGCCCTTCATGGACAAAGATGGCGTGGAGGACGGCGACCAGGGCAAGAACCGCGCTCCCCGCGACCACAATCGCGACTACAGCGGCAAGAGTGTGCATCTCGAAACCGCGGCCATGCGCAGGAAGATACCGGCGTGGCTCAGAGGCCTACCCTTCGTCGGCATGGACTTCCATTGTCCTTACGTAAAAGGCGGGCGGGACGACTCCGCGTATTTCGTGGGGCACCCTGGCGAAGGCCAATGGGAGAAACTCCAGCGCTTCAGCGCGATCCTTGAGGCCTCCCGTGAGGGGCCCGTGCCATTCCGCGCTTCAGACAACCTGCAGTATGGCAAGGAATGGAACGTGCGAACCAACGAAGAGCAGGGGATGGGCTTCGGTCGCTGGGTCTGGACGCTGCCGGGCATCCTCCTCGCTACCGCCCTGGAGACCACCTACTCGGTCGCCCACGGGGTCCTGATGACCCCTGACGGCGCTCGTGCCCTTGGCCGCGACATCGCCCGGGCACTGGGGCTTTACCTGCAGGAGAAGCTGGGTCAGTGAGGGAAGGGTTCTGCGGAGCCGCCTTCTGGAGGCCGTCCCCAATCCGCGAGGTGATCGCGATGACCCTGTCTCACGCTCTCCTCTGTCTCCTTACCGTCTCTTGCATTCCCGCATCCGCCGCCGAACTCGTCGCTCATTACCCCCTTGACGGCGGCCCGGAAGCCTCTGACGCTTCTGGCAATGGGCACCATGGCGCCCTGATGGGCAAGTGCGCCTGGACTGAGGGACCCTTCGGCACAGCCCTGGCTCTTTCTGGTGGGGACGGCTACGTGGACTGCGGTCCGATCCCCGAACTCGACCCTGCGCACGGCCTGTCATTTGCGGTCTGGTGCCATCCACGCACTCGTCGCGGCGGGCTCATCAACTGGAGCACCGGCGGCAGGTGGGTTGACGAGCGCCTGGTGCTCGCCGTCAATACCTGGGAAGGCCAGGACCAGTTCATGGCCTGCCTCGCCAACGGGACGGAGGTCCAGCAACTGCGCCCCCTCTGGCCCCTTGAGCCCGACCGCTGGACCCACGTCATCCTGACGCTGGACGCGCGCTCCGTGTGCGTCTATCGGGACGGCCTTCCTTTCTTCTCCGCCAGCCCGTCGGTCCGTCCGGACATCCAGGGCGTGCCCCTGCGCCTGGGCTTCTGCGAGGGTCTCGGGCACTCGTTCTTTGATGGTCTCCTGGATGAGGCCCGCATCTACAGCGGGGCACTGTCTCCCGAGGAGGCCTTCGCCCTGTACCGCGCTCAGGCCGAAGCACACGGCGTCGATGCGTCACAATTTCGCCGGCCCGAGGTTACCGTGGATGCCTACCCCGACGCCGGCAGCCTCCTCATCGCCGCCGATGCCCGCCGCATGCGCCCATTGCCCGAAGGCGCCGGCCTGAGCGTGCAGATCATCCCCGCTCCAGGCGGCGATACGCTGGTTAGCCGCGAGGGCATCCCGGTGTCCGCCTCCGGTCCCGCCGAAATCGTCCTCAGCGCCAACCACCTGCTCCCGGGCGACTACCTGGCCCGGGTGAGCCTGCACGACGGCAACGGCGCGACAGTTGGCGACCCCGAGCAGGCTGCCTTCAACTGGACCGCGCAGCCCGATGCTTTCCGCGGCGTGCGCATCCTGAACAACCTGGCATGGGAGCTTCTGGCTTTCAGTGATCCAGTCCCCGCGGGCCCGCGCGACTACTCCTTCCGCCAGCCCGCAAAGCGGTGGGGCTACTTCCGCGCCACCGCGCAGATCGCCGACGGTGCGCGGGTCTCGCTCTTCCTGGATGGCGAACCGGATCCGGTTCTCACCTTTGACCAGCCCGGCGAGTCCACCGCCGAAACCATGCGGTTCCTGCCCGCCGGGGAACACTCCTTGCGCATCGAGACCACCGGGCAGGCACAACTGCGCAGCCTCGTGGTCCGTTCGGTGCCCATGCTCCAACATGCTTTCTATGGCGCGAATCCCCACATCCATCCATATGGCCCTTACGACTGGCAGTTCCTGTCGAAGGACATTCTGCCCACTGTAAACACCATGATCGGCAATCCGGGGCCCGAGACGGACGGCTGGGTCGCTTCGGGTCGACACTGGATCTCCATCATCGGTCTGCCGAAGCTCGACGGCACTTCGGAGGCCGACGTGCAGGCGGCCTTCGATCACTGGTCCTCGGCAGTCGGCTTCCAGCATGAGAAGCTCCGCGGGGTGATCGTGGATGAGTTCGGGGGTGGCGATGCCGAGGTCTATGACGTCTACCGCAAGGCCGTCGAGCGCATCTACGCCGACCCGCGCTTCAGAGGCAAGAGTCTCAGCCCGTACGGGGGCACCTTCTACGGCGACGACCGCAGTTCCCGCTTCGCACGAGTCTGCGTAGATGGCGGCGGGTACATGGCTTGGGAACGATACCTGCCCGAACAGCCCGACGAGACCGCGGCGCGCCAGTTCATTGCCCGCAGCATCACCGACGAGATGCCCCTATGGCGCAAGCGTTTCCCGGATGCCCCCGGGAACATGTGCCTGGTGCTCGGTTACATGTCCCAGCCCACCGAGAGCCTGAATATCGACCCGCAGGTGGACTTCAAGGTCTACATGGACATGCAGGTGAACGCCCTGGCAAACCATCCCTCATGCTTCGGGCTGGGGGGCATCCAGGAGTACCATTCCTCCTATGCCGACGAGGAGAGCGTACGCTGGGCAGGCCGCCTGTACCGGCATTACTGCATCGAGGGCAACCGCGAACCGCTTACCGATGACCCTTACCTGCTGCCGCATCTGGTCAACGCAGACTTTGACCGGGGGACTGACGGGTGGGACATACAGGCGGCGCAACAGGGCTCGGTGCGCACCGCCGAGTATTCCGGGTACAGTTGGCTCCAGGGGCGCTACCCGCCCACCGGCAAGGGAAACACCTTCCTGCTCACCCGCCGCAGCAGCGAGAAGCCCAACCGCTTCAGCCAGACCATTCGCGCCCTGCAGCCGGGACGCCTGTACTCGCTCAAGATGATCACCGCCGACTACCAGGACCTGGTGAACGAGCGCTCAGTGAAGGCCCCCCACGCTGTGAGCATCGACATTGAGAGCGTAGAGCAACTCAATGGACCACAGGATTCCTTCCAGTTCACCTTCCCCAACTGCTATGCGCACCATCTCGGGAAGTTCGATGCGAAATACTCATACTGGATGAACTACCACTGGCGGGTCTTCCGGGCTACGGGCACACAGGCGCGCCTGACCGTGAGCGACTGGGCATCAGAGCAGGACCCAGGCGGCCCCGCAGGCCAGGAGTTGATGTTCAACTTCATCGAGGTGCAACCGTATCTGGAGAGGTGATGGTGCAAGCGCGACGTGCTGCCGACCCGAGGCTCGGGCTTCTACCGTGCCGGCTGCTGGCATTGCGGGCCGGGACGGCCGTCATAACCGCGAGTCTACCGCACTGCCACCACCGTCGCCACCGCTTGCGCCGAAATGCCCTCTTCCCTGCCCTCGAAGCCCAGGCGCTCCGTGGTGGTCGCCTTCACGCTCACGCAGGCCACGTCAATTCCCAGGGCACCGGCAATATTCTTGCGCATCGCCGGAATGTGAGGCGCAAGCTTCGGCCTCTGGGCAACCACCGTGGCGTCCACATGGGAAATGCGCAGGCCCATCTCCATCACACGCCTGCCGGCCTCGCGAAGGAACATCGCGCTGTCCATGTCCTTATATGTCGCGTCCGTGTCGGGAAACAGCTTGCCAATGTCCCCCAGCGCCGCCGCTCCCAGGATCGCGTCCACGATCGCATGGATCAGCACATCCGCATCGGAGTGCCCTGACAGGCCCTTCTCATGAGGGATCTCCACCCCGCCGATGATGAGTCTGCGGCCCTCGGTCAGGGCGTGCACGTCGTAACCTGTGCCCACTCGGGGGGGGATCGCAGGCGGAGCCCCGCCGAGAAGTGCCTGTGCAATGATGAGGTCCCGCGGCGTGGTGACTTTCATGTTCAGGTCCGTGCACGGGTTGATATGCACCGGGTGGCCGCAGCGCTCGACGACCGAAGCGTCGTCGGTCACCTGCCAGCACTCGGCTTCGGCGCGGCGATAGCACTCAAGCAGCAGAGGGAAGCGGAAGGTCTGGGGAGTCTGGGCTCGCCACAGTTCGCTGCGGTCCGGAGTTGCGATAACCTCGCCGGAAGCCGAGGCGTGCTTGATGGTGTCGGTCACCTGCGCAGCGGTGACGCAGGCGCCACGCTCTCGGGCAAGTTCGATGGAGCGTTCGATAGTCTGCCCGTCGATGAGCGGCCTTGCGCCATCGTGGATCGCAATGATCTCCGGCGCCTCGCACTCCATCGCCAGCAGGCTCCCATACACCGTGTCCTGCCGCCGCGCGCCTCCCGGGAGTATGCTGCAGGGCTTGCTAAGACCGGCGCACCCGCACAGGTCGCGGGCATGATCCCGGTACTCCTCTGAGACTGCAAGAAACAGCCGATCCACCAAGGGGCAGGCGTCAAATGCCCGTAGGGACCAGACGAACAGGGGCACGCCGCAAAGGTCCACGAAGACCTTGGGCAGGTCTCCGCCAAACCGGCTGCCCCTTCCCGCCGCAACGATAAGCGCGGCGACCGTCTTCACTTCCGGTCGCGACCCTTGCGAACGGTCGACCCTGATGCGGAATTGCCGTCCTCATCGACGAGGTCGGAAAAGATCATCTTCCCCGCGGTGGTCTGCAGAACGCTGGTGACCACCACCGGGATCATCTGCCCCAGGTACTCTGCCCCGCCCTCAACCACAACCATGGTGCCGTCGTCCAAGTAGGCGACGCCCTGCCCGGCCTCCCTGCCTTCCTTGACCACGGTCACAGTCATGTTCTCGCCGGGCAGGAACACGGGCTTCATTGCATTCGCGAGCTCATTGACGTTGATCGTACGCACGCCCTTGAGCTTTGCAATCTCATTCACGCTGTAGTCATTGGTGACAACCGTCGCGCCCACGAGGTCGGCAAGGCTTACCAGCCGCTGGTCCACTTCTTCAGCCATGTCCAGTTCAGGGGGATAATCCTCGAAAACCGCCGTCTCCACGCCCTCCACCTGCTTGAGGCGGTTGAGCATGTCCAGCCCGCGTCGGCCGCGGGCGCGCTTGAGGCTATCCGCGGACCCGGCGATATGCCGCAGTTCCTGAAGCACAAAGCCGGGTATCAGGATGCGGCCCTCCAGGAACCCCACCGCTGCGATGTCCGCAATACGCCCATCAATGATGATATTGGTGTCCAGCATCTTGGGCGCACAGGGCTCTAACCGCGCCGGCCCCACGTGCTTTTCGGGCGCCAGGCTGGGGAAGATGTACAAGATCTGCTCCTTGGCGCTCATTGAGAAGCCGATGCCGAGGATAATCCCCACCACGCAGGCGGCAATGCGGATCGGCAGACCCCAGTTTTCGCTGTTTGCGAAGGGAGTTGTGAATAAAATCGCAACAGTCAGGCCGATGAGCACACCCGCCACTGCCGCAATCTTGTCCAGCAGGGGAACCTTCTCCATCTCCGTGACCCAGGAGATGAGTTTGCGGAAAGACATGAGGCCGAAGAGGAACCCGATGAGCCCACCCACGACGCTGAATCCGATCCGGAACATGATCTCATCGCGGGATTCGGCCGCTTGCAGATCCAGTTGTCGCAGGATGATATTCGCACCGTTATTGGCCAAAATGACCCCGACAAAGGTCATCGCGGCCACAAAAAGTGACCACAGGCCCCGCAGCAGTATCATGATAGCGCTGACTCCAGGTGGCGGTACGCCGCAATGGAGAACCGCCGGGATGTGTATGACCAGCAATGTGTGTAAAATGCGGCAGAATATGGGTAAGACGACGACTCAATATGAATGATACATCGATGCGCCACGCTGGGCAAGATTGCACCAGCCCTCCGCGGCCGATACGCATCTCATCTCAGATCTCAGTCTCCTCCCCTGGGGCGAGGACGCGACACTCGACCCCGATGTTTCGGACCTCTTCGGCGAAGCCGGACGGGTCGGTACGGATCGCTTCGAAAGCATGATAGTGGGTCGGAATCACCACCTTCGGACGCAGGAACTCCACGGCGCGGAGCGCGTCCTCCGCGCCCATGGTGTAGTTGTCGCCAATGGGCAAGATCGCCAGATCGAGGCCCTGTCGGCCGGGAATCAGGGACATGTCTCCGAAAAGGCCGGTGTCGCCCGCGAAGTATGCTCGGCGGCCACCGATCTCAACCAGGAAGCCGCAGGCCAGGCCGGTGTACTCAATCAGGTCGTCACCCATCACCGCCGAGCCGTGAAAAGCCGGGGTCAGCTTGACTGATCCGAATGGGAACTCGCGCCGTCCTCCAATGTGCATGGAAATGGCAGTCGCGCCCTTCCGGGAGCAGTAGGCACACAGCTCGGCCACAGCAACGATGGGTGCGCCCTGAGCTTTGGATATCGCCACAGCGTCGCCGAGATGGTCGCCGTGCCCGTGGGAAGGCAGAATGTAGTCCACCTTCACCTCATCCGGACCACAAACGGCGTCCGGGTTGCCGGTAAGCCACGGGTCGAAAATCAGTGTATACGCACCATCGGAGAGTACATAGCAGGCATGCCCCAGGCTCTTCACGGAGAGCATTGGCTCAACCTCGGCTCTAATGTGCGGAGAATGCGAAGGTGGATTTCACTCAGTGCTCGAACTTGAGTTTACCTGAAGTGGCATCTCGCCACAAGCGGTCACAGACACACAAACGGGAGACCCGGACCATGACCCAGCGTCAGCGTCTCATGACACTCCTTGAAGGTCAAACACCCGACTGCGTTCCGTGGTTCGCCGATCTTTCCCACTGGTTCGTTGTAGAGCGCGGCCAACGTTTCATCCCAACCTCGGAAGCCGACCGGGATACGGAAATGGTGGAGCTCCACCGGCAACTCAACGCCGGGCTGTATCTGAATATGGGGGCCTTCTACGCCGCCGACTACGGCGATAGCGGTGTCACCGAGACCACCAGCGTGGATGGCGACTTCTTCACATGGACTATCAGCACCCCCCTGGGTGAAGTGCGGGAGATCCGTCGCTGGTCGCCGGTGAGTCACTCGTGGGACATTACGCACCGCATGGTCCAGGGCATCGAAGACTTCCCCATCGTCCGCTACGCCATGGAAGCCCGTCGCTACGTGCCGAGATACGAGAACTTTGAGGCCTGGGATCGGCTGGTGGGCGATGTTGGCGTGCCCTTCGCCGTTGGCGGATTCTGCGGTATGGGGTTCCTCATCTCGCGGTTCATGGGGGTCGAGCAGACCCATTACGCCCTCGCGGATGAGCCAGAACTGACCCGTAGCCTCATGGATGTCATCGACGCGAAGCAGCTTGAACTGGTGGACGTGCTGGCTGATTCGCCGTCGCCTGTGGTGCTCTGGACGGACAATCTCGACTCCGCCACCCAGCCGCCGCCGGTGTTTCGCAGACACGGGATGGATTTTTACCGCGAGATGGCCCGGAAAGTGCACTCTCGCGGGAAGCACCTGGCGGTCCACATCGACGGTCGCCTCGGCGGCCTGCTCGGGCTGCTGGCCGAATGCGGGGTGGATATCGCCGATGCGGTGACGCCTACCCCCATGGGCGACCTGACGCCCGAGCAGTGCCGGCTTGAGGCGGGCCCGGACATGATCCTGTGGGGTGGCGTTCCGCCCAATGTCTGGGAGCCGCGCTGGCCGGAGGAGGGGTTCATCGAGAGCGTGAAGCACTGGCTTGACCTGCGGGCGACCAATCCGCGCATCGTGCTGGCGCCTGGTGACCAGGTGCCTCCTGGCGCCCCGAGGCGTCGAATTGAGATTGCGGGCGAACTTGCGGAGACTTACGGCCGGTATTGATCACGGTCCGGGTTCATCACAGTGGCATCCGGGTTACAATGTGGGGACAGAAGTCACTCGCGCCCCAAGCACTCGTCAAGAGGAGGAGTTCGCAGCGTGGGCAAGGTCAACGTCACGATCATGGACACCACGGGAAACAAGGAGCAGAAGGCCAGCCTGCCTGACGACGCTCCTGTGCGGCGGATCATCGCGCGGCTGGTGGAGATGATGAGCCTGCCCCAGGCGGGGTCCGACGGCCAGCCGATGAGCTACAAGTTCCACCACAAGCGTTCCGGCCAGCAACTCAAGGATGAGCAGACCCTCGCGGAAGCCGGCGTCCAGGAGGGGGACATTCTGCGCCTCCTGCCGGAGATTACGGCGGGCTGAGACCCCCAAACCATTATGACCGACACCGACCCGCGCGAGGACGACGTCCTCGATGTTGATCTCGACGAGGACCGCTATGCCAGGCTGCGGCTGATCCCCTGGTGGGATCAGGAGCGCCTTGCGGACGCGCGACTCATGGTGGTGGGCGCGGGAGCCCTCGGTAACGAAATCTGCAAGAACCTTGCCCTTCTCGGGGTCGGGCGCGTCTTCATCGTGGACATGGACAGCATCGAAGACACCAACCTCACCCGCAGCATACTCTTCCGCCACGAAGATGAGGGCAAGCCGAAAGCTACCGTGGCGGCGCGTGCGATGAGTGAGATCAATCCCGATGTGCGCCCGAGGGCTTTCATCGGCAATGTCATCCATGATCTCGGCCAAGGCGTATTCCGGGACATGGACATTATCTTCGGCGGCCTGGACAACCGAGAGGCCAGGGTCTGGATCAACGCGGTCTGCTGGAAACTGGGCAAGCCCTGGGTGGACGGGGCAATCGAAGCGATGCACGGGTTCGCGCGTATGTTCGTGCCTCCCGACGGGCCCTGCTATGAATGTACCATGTCCGCCCAGGACTACCGGCTGCTCAACATGCGGCGCTCCTGCGCCCTGCTCACCCGGGATGATGTGATCCAGGGCAAAGTGCCGACCACGCCCACGACCGCGTCAGTCATCGCCGGTGTGCAGGTGCAGGAAGCGATCAAATGGCTGCACCGGGATCGCAACCTTCCTGGCCTGCGCGGGCAGGGGTTCGTCTACAACGGCCTTACCCACGACAGCTATGTGGTCAGCTACCAGAAGCGTGACGACTGCCCCGCCCACGACACCATTGAGCGCCTGGAGGAGACCGGCTGGCGCGCGGAGCACACTACCGTGGGTGAGGCGCTGGAATTCATCCGACAGCGCGTCTCGGCGAAAGCAGTGCTGGAGTTTGATCGCGAGATCTGCCTCACATTCCAGTGCCGGCACTGCGGGACTGAAGAACCGGTCTTCCAGCCCCTGGGCAGACTGACCGGCGAGAACGCGCGCTGTCCGGACTGCGACCGCACACGGGAACCGGTGTCCATACATGCGGTGACCGGGACCGAAGACTTCCTGGATAAGAGCCTTGCGGACATCGGGGTACCGAAATACGACATCGTGCGCGGCCGCGAGGGGATGAATGAGGTCTGCTTCGTGCTGGACGGGGACCGGGCCGAGGTGCTTGGCGAGGAAGGGTAGGCAGATGGTGTCGAGCGAGACGCTCGACCCACGCGCCCGAAATGGATGATCCCGCGTAGGCCGACCGTCCCGGTCGGCGGGGTGATCATCCCATCCATACACTCAATCTGACGCATTGGAGGTGAACCGCCATTCAGGGCACACACCGCGCGACAATCCGAGCCGTCCTCACGCTCTGCGCCATGGTCACAATGGCCGGCGCTGTCTGGGGCCAACAGGTGCGCGTGGAGCGGTCTGGCGACGGCTGGGCCGTGACCGGAACTCATTTCCGGGCCAATGTGGATGCCAACGGCATCCTCGACCTGCGCGCCGGAGACATTCACCTGCCCCACGTCGGCGCTCTGGCCTGGGAGGGCAACACCTGGGGGAACCGGCAGGGGGAGTGGTCACCGCAGGATGTCTCCGTCCAGCCTGACCCCGGGCAATCCGCTGATGAGGTCACCATCAGTCTCTCCGGTCCCTGGCAGGTAGGCGGAGTGGAGGGCCAACTCGACTGCGAACTGCGGTTCAGCAATACCGGAGACGGGCAGGTCAGCGTATCGTGGCGGGTGACGCTCCCTCGTGCCAGCAGCCAGCGGCTCTGCTCGCGGGTAGAAGTCGCCGCAGTTCCCGGCCTGGAATTCGCCCGCGAGGCTGACGGGTCCGGCCGATTCGAGCCCGAACACCCGACTTCGGTACCCGCCTATACCCTCTGCTCCCAGCGTGGCAACCGCCTGCGCGTCGAACCCACCGGTGCGGCGATGATCCACACCCACGCCCCGGAGGGCGGAAGCGCAAACACGTACCTGTGGTTCGCCCACGACGGCATCCCGGCAGGGGTCACCGAGGGCGCTGTTGACCTTACTCTCGCACTGACTGACGAAGACCGTCTTGGAAGAGCGATCCAGGTGCTGAACCAGGCGAAATGGGAGATCGCACCTGCCGATGACCTGGCGTTCCCACCGGCGGACGGGTACGTGGCACTCCCCACCGTTCCCTGGGTTGCGGATTCGTGGCGGCAGCTAAAGGTCGGGGTGGAGACGCCCTGCGCCTGGTACCGCCACCGATTCCACGTGCCCGCCCACTGGTCGGAACGCAGCCTGCGCCTGCACTTTGAGGCAGTCTTCCTGGTCTCTCACGTCTATGTGAACGGGGTGCGCGTCGCCGAGAACCAGGATGGCTTCCTGCCTTTCGAGGTGGAGGTGTCCAGCGCCTTGCGGCCGGGCGAGGAGAACGAGCTGGTTGTGGGCGTCCTCGGCGACGCGACAAAGGCGCCGCCGGGGCTGGTGCTCGCCTCACAGCACAAGTACATGTCGGGCATCTGGCAGCCCGTGTCGCTGGTGGCCACACCCAAGACCCGCATTGAAGATGTGTTCGTGCGGCCATCGGTGCGCAATGGAGCCCTTTCGGTGGACGTAACCGTGCGGAATGAGCTCTCCGACGCCGCGACTCCACACATCTCCGCGCGCGTGCTGGACGGAGAATCGATTGCCCTGACGCTGGAGCCGGTGGACGTGCCGGTGGCTGGAGCGGGAAGCGCGACGGTGACGCTGACATCGCGCTGGGAGACGCCCAGGCTGTGGTCGCCCACCGCGCCGAACATGTACACCCTCGAGGTCACCCAGGATTCGCCCCGCGACACGGTGCGCATTCCCTTCGGGTTTCGTGAAGTCTGGCTCGACGGCCCGCGCATCATGCTCAACGGAGTGCCGGTGCGCCTGCGTTCCACCTGGGGGCACAAGGGCGAGTGGCATTACACGCCACCTGACCGGGTCTTCCAGATTCTCAAGGACCATAATCTCAACTGCGCCCGCATCCACGGGCAGCCGATCCGCCGCGAGTACTACGATGCCGCCGATCGTCAGGGATTCTTGCTCATTGCTGAATCCGCCGTCTACCAGCGCCCTGTGAGCGACCAGGCCCTCGAACACACCCGCCGCTTCATCCGAGCCCTGCGCAATCATCCATCCATTATCATCTGGAGCGGCACCAACGAGTTCGGCCACTGGAAGACCCCGCGCGACCAGAAGCGCACCGACTGGCTGGTGGCTCAGCGCGAAATGATCCGGGAGCTTGACCCCACGCGCCCGGTGCAGCAGTCCGGGTACGGCGAGACAGATGGCCGCGAGATGCTCCTGAACATCCACTACCCCGAGCTATACCCCGCCAATGCGCCCGAGTGCTTCCGCTGGCCCACAAACGCCTCGGTACCCATGGCGGACAACTACCTGAATTTCGAATGGTCGCGAGACAAGCCCTTGGCCATCGGCGAGCACATGCTTTTGAGCCACCACTGGGCGTCGGCGATGCTGGGCGACGCCGTCTACTCACGGGAGCCCAGTGAGCAGGCCGAAGCTGTCATCCGCGGCCAGGCAGAACTGTTCGAGATGGCGGTGCAGGAGTATCGGCGTCAGGGGCTGTGTATGATCTCGCCCATGGTCTTCCGCGGTCTGCCAAAGGGGAAGGAGATACCGAACCCGTACCTCGAGAGATTTCGCGAGATCTTCGCGCCAGTGACCGTGTATCTCGCCGAGTACGACCGCCAATGGTTCGGCGGCGGTCGGGTGGAACGCACGGCGCTCATCTGCAACGAGACCGACAAAGCAATGTCCGGAGAGCTGCGCTGGGCGGTCACTGCTCGGGGGTGTGTGAGCGAAAGCGGTTCCGTGCCGGCGGAGGTGCCCCCGGGAGCCGTCGCCGAAACCCGATTCAGCTTCATAGCGCCCTCGGTCAATGCGCCCACGGATGGAGAGATCCAGCTTACGTTGGAGTTCGGAGATAAGCGCGTCACCCGCAAGTTCCCGGTACAGTTCTGGCCACGCGTGGACCTGCCGGAGCCTGCCCCGGACTGCCTGCTTTTCGACCCCGGTGGGCGACTCTCGGCATTGCTCGCGGAGGAAGGCGTCTCTGTCCGGCGCATTGCCGCACTCTCCGAGTTACCCGAATCGGCCGCCAGGCAGCTCATCATCGGCCCGGACGCGCTGCACGAGGCGAAACAGGGCGACGCGGCGATCGTGGGCGACTGGGTCCGTCAGGGCAATACCGTGGTGACACTCGAGCAAAGCTCTTTGCCCGAACGGTTCTTCCCGCTGCCCCTGGAGACCCGTGGACCGGCGAGCATCGCCTTTCTTCGCGCGCCCGACCACCCGCTGCTCGCAAAACTGTCCGACTTCGCGCTGCGCTTCTGGACGCCCGACGCGCGCGTCTGTGAGGCCAACCTTGCGAAGCCCACCCGCGGAGGGTTCACGCCGCTGGTGGACGTGGGCGGGCAGGGCATGGAGCAGAGCCCGATGCTCGAGCTTCGCCACGGCAGCGGAAGGTACGTGGTCTGCCAGCTTCTCGTGGCGCGATACGTGCAGACCGTCCCCGCTGCGCGACAGATTCTCGCTAACCTCCTGGCCTGGCGGCCCGAACCCACACCTGTGCGCCCTCTCGCGGGATGGAGCGCGACCCCGTCCGCTCTCGCTCAGTCGGTCCAGTGGGATATACAGGCGCGGGCATCCTGGAAGCGCGAGGCTCAGCTGCCTGAACCCGGCGGGCTGGTGCTCATTGAGTCCACGCGACTTACGCGGGACGACACACCTGCATTGCGTGCATTCGCTCGCGCCGGTGGAACAGTTTTCATCCACGGCAGCGGGCCCGACAATGCCCCGGCCCTCGCCGATCTGCTTGCCCGGAAGATCAGGTTCCAGCCGGCCGAGCCTGGCCCCGTCAGTGTGACAGCCGCCCCACTGACGCGGGGCATCGGCAGCTATGACCTGTGGTGGGCCGACGGCGATGGTGCATACGAGGAGTCTGCGCTGCGCTGGACGCCGGCCTTTGACGACTACTCTGGAATCCGTCTGCTCACACAGCCCCCCGGATTGGTGGAAGTGTCTCTGGGCAAAGGCCGGGTGATTCTGAGCCAGTTCCGCTGGGAGCGCGTCCCTGCATGCAACCGGGCCCTGCGTTACGCATCGATGCTTCTTTCAAACCTCGACGTGGAAATCCCCGGACAGTCCCTGGTCGCACGTGAGACCGGGGACTGGTTCGCGGTGGACCTCACACCCTTCTGCAACCGGGGGTTTGTGGACGAAGTCGCCGGTGACGGACGTGGGGGCTGGGCAGACGGTGGCGAGGACGACCTGCGCAACCTGCCCACCGGCCCGCAGGTCTTCGCCGGGCTGCCCTTCGAGATCATTCGGCCGGAACTCAACACCGGGCGGTCCTGCATCATGCTGGACGGCGTACTTCTTGGGGACGCGGGGGAGATTCGCAGTGGCGCCACGGGCATTTCCGCGGTCCGGCAGATACCGGTGGGCCGATCCGTAGAGAGTCTGTGCTTTCTGCATGCCGCAGTCGCAGCCCCGGGCATTGACTCGTCCGGCGCGGAAGTCGGGGCGTATGTGGTGCAGTACGAGGACGGATCTCAGGCAAGAATCCCGGTGCGGATCGGTGCCGAACTGCTTCCCTGGTCGGTCGAAAGCCCCAGCGAAGTCGACAACGGGGCTCTGGCGTGGTCCGGCGTCAACGGTCGCGGCGAGCCGGTATCACTATACAGCCTGACCTGGAGGAATCCCCACCCGGAGCTGGCCGTGGAGTCCCTGGACGTCGAGACCGCGGGCAACCCGGGCTACTCTTTCGGCGTCGTGGCGATCACCGGCCGCGAGAGCGTGGGGCGGTAGTCGCCGTCAGTCCACCAGCCCGTTGGCTCGAAGGTCGTCCATGCCCACGAACTCAGCGGCGGTGGCGGGATTCTGGACAATCGGCACATACGGGTAAGTCTCGAAAACCCCGCCGTCCCCCAGCATGCGCGGGTCCTTCTGTTCCGTCAGTTCCCGCTCCATCCGCTCCCGCAGGGTCTGCTTCTCCCTGGCGTAACCCTCGTCATCCGCCAGGTTACAGGTGCAGGCATACCCGTCCCTGACCGCATACAACTCTTCCGCGGGGCGCTTGCCGAAAGCCAGTTCGTACAGCGGCCGGACCTCCGGTGCGTCTCTGTTGGCGATCATGTAGTTCTTCGTGGGCGAGCCGTCAATGTCGCCGAAAGCCGGTGGATCACCGGCCGGCCAGCGGTCGGGTTCGAAGTTGCGGATGTAGACGAACTCATCGGTCCGGATGCATCGGCTCGGATAGCCCATGTTACTGGCACGGCAGTATGCGTGGCGCTCAATGCCCGTGAGCACATGGTCGCGCTCCGGGTCAACGCGGCCCTGCCGGCCTGATGTCAGGACTGGCATGAGGCTCCGCCCGGTCATGTTGTCGGGGATCTCCAGGCCCGCGGCTTCCAGGAACGTGGGCGCGAGATCAACAAAGGTCGTGAAGTCGGTGACGGTGCGTCCACCCGGAACCTTCTCCCCATAGCGGATGGCCATCGGCACATGCATGCCCTGCTCGTAGAGGTTGGCCTTTGCGCGCGGGAAGGGCAGACCGTTGTCACCGGTGACCACAATGAGCGTATTGTCAAGCTCGCCAATCTCTTCGATCATGCCCAGCATGCGCCCGAGGTGCTCGTCGAACCACTCGATCTCCAGCGCATAGTCGAGCAGGTCGCTGCGCACCTCTTCGCAGTCGGGCAGGTACGGCGGCACCACCACATCCTCAAGCCGCTTGCCCGCACGCAGACCCGAGCCCTTCTCGTACACCCGGTGCGGCTCTTTCGCTCCATACCAGAAGCAGAACGGGGCGCCTTCAGGCCGCTCTGCCAGGAAATCGCCGAAGTTGGCCGCATAGTCGTTCCGGCTCATACGGCTAGTCGGAGGGTCATTCTGACGCTCGTTGTACCCGGGCCCGGCGGGATTCCTGGTGCGCCCGCTCATCTCGATGCTCCCCGGTCCCCAGCCCTTGTACGTGTGCCCCACGTGGTAGCCAACGCGCTCCAGAATGTCCGGGTAGACGTCGAACTCAGCGGGCAGAAGGCTCCACAGAATGCCACCCTCCCGAAGCTGCCACGGGTTGCGTCCTGTCAGAAGACTTGCCCGCGAGGGACTGCAGGAGGGAGCTGTGCAGTAGGCGTGGCTGAAAAGCACACCTTCATTCGCTACCCGGTCGAAGTTGGGGGTATTGACGAAGGGGCAACCGTAGGCGCTTGCATGTGGCCATGCCTGGTCATCGGAGATGGCAAGCAGGATGTTGGGCAGTCTGTCAGGCATGGCAGTCCTCCATGATGCACCGTCTATGGCGACAACTGCGTGGGATCGGCTGTGGACCTCTTCGCCGCAAAGTCCCGCGGCACCTCGCGGCACCATCAGGAGGGTACCCGTGGGCCGCGGCTCGATTGTCGCCGGGCACCTTCATCGCTATACTGGTGGGGTCCCATAGAGCCACCGTTTTGAGGAGCTGCCCGGAGCATGAACACCGCCGAGCACGGAACCCCGCAGGTCTCCATCGTCATCCCTGTCTACAACGAGGAAGAGACTCTCCCCCACCTTCACGAAGCGCTGGTTCAGGCCCTGGGCGATATGGACAGGTCCTGGGAGGTCATCCTGGTCAACGACGGCAGCTCCGACCGCAGCAAGGAAGCGATGGACCGCATCGTGGATAGCGACCCTCGGTTCGTCGGGGTTCACCTGCGCCGCAATTTCGGCCAGACCGCGGCCATGGCAGCCGGGTTCGATCAGGCTCGCGGAGAGCTAGTTGTTGCGATGGATGCGGATTTGCAGAATGACCCCCTCGACGTTCCCCGCCTGCTGGACAAGATGGACGAGGGCTACGACGTGGTCAGCGGCTGGCGCAAGGACCGCAAAGACCAGTGGCTCACGCGCATCCTGCCCTCGCGGATCGCTAACTGGATGATCTCCACTGCAACGGGTGTGCACCTCCACGACTATGGCTGCTCGCTCAAGGTCTACCGCCGGGAAGTCCTCGCCGATGTCCGCCTGTATGGCGAGATGCACCGCTTCATCCCGGCCCTTGCCTACTGGGCCGGCGGGCGCGTCGCCGAGGTAGAAGTCACCCATCACCCGCGGCGTTTTGGCAAGAGCAAGTACGGACTGAACCGCATCATGAAGGTCGCACTGGACCTCATGACCGTGAAGTTTCTGCTCTCATACTCGACGAAACCGATCCAGGTTTTCGGGCGGTGGGGACTTTACAGCTCACTGGCGGGGTTCCTGCTGGGCCTGTGGCTTTCTTTCGAGCGACTGGTGCTGGGTCACTCCATCGGCAACCGGCCTGCCCTGATCCTGGCCGTGCTGCTTATCGTGGTGGGCATGCAGCTTATCACCATGGGCCTGCTGGCGGAGATGCAGACCCGCACATACTACGAGTCCCACGGCAAGCGCATTTACTACATCCGCGAGGTGCGCCGGAACGAGGCCACGGCGCAGGAGTAGCGGCTCTCAGACCAGATTCTCCCTGTACCAGTCGACAAACGCCGACAGGCCATCCGCCAGGCTGGTCTGAGGCTTCCATTGCAGCAACTGCCCGGCTTTCTCCACGCTTGCCCATGTGTGTGGCACGTCTCCCGGTGCCGGCGGCTGCCAGTCGATGACCGCCTTCTGACCCAGCGCCGCCTCGATGCCCTCCACCATCTGCAGCACCGTGATCGGCCGGTCGCTCCCCAGGTTGATGACCTCGAAGCACCCGGGCTCGCCCAACTCGGGCGCGCGCATCGTGGCAACGATCCCGCGCACGATGTCCCCCACGAAGGTGAAGTCGCGGCTCGCAGTGCCATCGCCGTAGACAGGGATCGGCTTGCCCTGCAGCATGAGGCCCACGAACTTGCTGATCGCGAGGTCCGGCCTCTGGCGCGGGCCATATACCGTGAAGAATCGCAGGCAGGTCACCGGCAGCTTGTGGATCCGGCTGTAGGTGTAGCAGAGGGCCTCCGCCGCGACTTTCGTCGCCGCGTACGGCGACTCGGGCTTGTCAATGCGCTGGTCCTCGGAGAATGGCAGGCTGTTGGAGGCACCATATACCGAAGACGACGAGGCCAGCACGAACCGCTCCACGCCGTGCTTTCGCGCGGCCTCGAGCAGCGTCACCGTGGCATCCACGTTCATCCGGGTGTAAAGCTCGGGGTCCTGGATTGACCCTCGCACTCCGGCGCGCGCCGCAAGGTGGAACACGATCCGCGGCTTGTGTTCAGTGAAGACGCGCCCCAGCATCTCGCCGTCGCACACATCGCCCTGTACGAAGCTGAAGCCGGGATTGGCGCATACGCATTCCAGATTGCGGCGCTTTAGCCGCTCATCATAGTACGGGTCGAAACAATCGATGCCCACGACGGGGTGTCCGGCTTGCGCCAGGGACTCGCTGAGATGGGATGCGATGAACCCGGCCGCTCCGGTCACGAGGCAGGGGTACACATCTTCCATGGTTGCGCTTCCTGGGGATGCGGTAACCGGGGTCACGGCGCCGACGGGGCCGCCCCAATCCCGGCAGTGCGAGATAGCGCGATAGCGGTCGCCGGAGCTGCTGCGGCCAGCCCTTCGTGGCGCGGGAGCTCCAGTCGGCCGTCACGATGTTCCACGACTGCGGTGCAATTCTTAGCCGAGTCAATCGTGTTCCAGTAGACGATGCCGCTCATGCCACACGGGTCCGGTTGTCTGCACGTGACCGCAGGCAATGCCGTCAAAGCCCTACTCGCGCACCTTCGACCAACTTCTTGCGCAAGCCAGCCCGGGTCATCGCATAGCCCTTCACAGCCTGCTCGGCGCGCCGGCTGAAACCAATTTGGCCCCGACCGGGACGGGCCAAAGCCCACTCCACAGCCCCGCTGAGTTCCAGCATATGGGCGTAGATGCGGGTTGTCAAGCGACAGAGGTTGATCGCTCGGTTCGCGATCGGATCGCTGGTACCGGCGTGCACCACCAGCAGCTTCCTGCCGTCTCCCGTCTGGTGCCTTCGACTCTGCGCCCGAGTCACTTGCCCCACCGTGAGCTGGTCCATGAAACGCCCCAGCAGGCCAACGTGGTTGCCGATCACCTGGCGAACGCACGCCGCCGATGCGGCGTCACTGAGAATTGCCTCGACGAGCTGCACCGGCTCGTGAGGCCACCAATGCAGGCCCGGAGGGTCCACAGACCGATCCCGCCACCCACCCGGCACGGGCAATTTGCACCGGCCTGTGCGCAGGGACTGAACAAGGTTCGCCCGGCGGCATCCCCTGCCCCCAGTTTGGGTATCAGTGATGAATGTGGCGCTACACTGATGTGTCACCACGCTCAGCCTCTCATCGCCGCTGCCAGGACTTCTTGGGGTCAGGCGCAGAAGCTTTGCAGGGCAACGCCGAGGCTTGTACCACCATCGGGCGTGAGTCCAGCAGAAGCCTTGTCCCGCGGGCTCTCACATGACGTGGAGAATCGCGCGCTCACCACGGATCTCGTGCTCACGATCTGCGATGAGAGGAAGTTGCGGATCTCCTGCTTCGCGACGCGGTCGATGGTGAACACGCCGCTCGAACTCGGCATGCACAGCTTCCGCACCACGAGCAGGTATTGACGAGTTCTCACACGGCCGCTACAATTCCGCGAGTTATGATAATAGTGTGTATCAAGCTATAGAAGAGATCAAGTATATATCAAGGGATGGTCGATCGATGCGGCCCATGGTGCTTTCGGTCGTGGTGCTCGGCACCCTTGTCACGCACTGCTTCGGCGCGACTATCAATCAGTTCGGCGGCGCCTATTCGCAGTGGCCCGGCAGCTGGAACCCGATTCTCAGCCTGAATGACCCGGATGACGGCGTTGAGGCACAGCTGGATTTCGTCGGCAGCGCTGCATCCCCCGGCGCGTACTGGGCGATGGACGACAATTACCTGTATTTCCGCACCCGCGTGGACGTGGACACGGTCAGTGCCAGTACCTTCGAGGACACACTGTTCGTCCTGATAGACCGGCCGGGCCAGGGAATTGCAGGGCAGCCGGACTACGGACTGGCTTGGGACACGAAGGGTCTCAAGAACCTTGGGGAGGAGGACCAGCACGGGCTGGAGTTCACCGTACTCGAAACCACCGGCGGTTCCTGGGCCAGCACACGCATGAACGACATAGACGGGAACGTTGCGAAGAAACTTGTCCCACCAGACATAAGCAACACCGGCGATGGGTATATTCGCACAACGGACGAGGTGTGGACGGAAGATTTCGGAAACACAACTCTGGTAGACTGGGCCGTGTCCTGGGACTATCTGGCTGCAAACTCAACCCTTAATCCAGGACAGACCTGGTATATACAATTGGGGAGCATCGCGAACGCCACAGACCACAATAACATTGCGACCGATGTCGCTGGTGGCCATTCCCCCGGCGAGATCGGGTTGACGTGGAGCGATCCGGTGCCCGTACAGACGCAGGACATCCCGGAACCGGGCACGCGTTGGCTTTTGATGTTCGGGATTGGGCTCTCTCTTATCAGGCTCCGGGGAAACCGAAAACCGCAGGCGAAAGTCGGGTCCTGATCCAGGAGGGCGAAACCCGTTCATCAGCCGACAGACAGCGCAGGCTAACCGCCTGCGCTGTTTTGCATCTCCATCCGCACCTTTCCCGCTCAATCCCTCAAGACCCGCGCGATCCGGCACGATTATGTAAATACCCGGCGACCTCGTAGACCGGCATTCGGACACCAGCACTCGCTCGCCGGGCGTTGAAACGGGCAGGCAAACAAAACGGGGGCCTGTTTCCTCCACAGGCCCCCGCGTGGCGTGCTTCGCTGCGAGCTAGACCAAGACGCTGACAACGGCATCGTCGTCGGCGACATTCATGAGCTTCACGCCACCGGCAGTTCGGCTGCGAGGGGTCAGATCGTCAACCGCGATCATCAAGCACATGCCCTGAGCGGTGGTGATCAGGACGTTGGCGCCCTCGCCGGTCTTCACGTGCTCGGTGCAGACTACAGGCCCGGTGTCCTCAGTGACGTTGAAGCCCTTGACACCCTTGCCGCCGCGCCCCTTGGGCGGGAAAGCTTCCTTCGCGTCGTCGACGACCTTGCCGTACCCTTTGCTGGTGATGAACAGGACGGCTTCACCCATGTCCCAACTCTCCCTTCAGATGATGGCTCCCTAAGCCAGACTAATGCCTTCCGAGCGCCCCGCGGGACACTCTTTTGTGTTCCCTCACGCGCCCATTCGACGCGAGCCCGGCTGACACCTTCGCCACATGGGATCGGCCAGACCGGTTCTGTCGAGGAAATGCGATGTGGGGCCGGATTATGCCACTTGGGCGGCGGGTGAGTCAACATGACCCACCCGCCAGAACAACCTAGGCCTTCTGCGCAAACTTCAGCTTCGCCGCATCCTCTCCGCCATTGAGCAGGTAAATCAGCGGCATTGGCCGGTCGAGACCTTCGACGAACCGCGGGCGGTTCTGCCACGGGTTCACTGACAGGACGTTCGCAAGATCCATCCAATATTCGAGGCGCGTTGTGGCAAGGTCCCACGTCATGTGGAAGTGATTCGCCGGTGCGAACTGCTTGTACTCCCCCATGGTTGCGTGTTTCGGCACAACCCACGTGTGCGGCCAGGTCGGCGTCGATGTATTCGCCACGGCCTGTGCCAGCTTGTCCGGCAGGTCCACCGTGCAGGCCTCGTCCCAGATCATCGAGAAAACCCCACTGTCGGCGCTGTATGCCATGCGGCCGGCGATGCCCTGGATCCCGCCCGGAGTGTAGAAGGTCACGGAATTGCCGCCGCCGGGGAAGTAGAACTCGTCAGCCAGCGGGAAGCTCACGCGAGCCATGATCTCCTCAACGGTAGCTCCCGGCGCCGCGGCCCAGTTGAAGGACGCGCTGCCGGAGTTGTCGCCGTCCACCAATCCCCTGGTGCGCCAGAGCGCGTCCGGTTCCACATTGCCCAGGCCAAGCTCTTCGGCCTTGGCATTGATCTCCCACGGCTCCCAGACCTTGCGGAAGTCCATGAACAGGGGCGGGTTCCCGCCGCTGACCCAAGTCATGAACAGCATGGTGAGCAGCCCTTGCACGTCGGCCTCGGTGGCGAAGGGCAGGGCGGCCTTGGGGCCGTTGTGATCGAAGGTGGCGTTGAACAGGGACTCCATCACGTCGGCCACCGGCAGCGGAATGCCACGCCGGTCCGATCCCCACTCAAGTTGGCTCATGAACCCACCGCCCACGGCGTTGAGATCCCTGAGGAGATCGCGGCAAATCAAGTACAGCGCGAGACTCTGGTTGAACCGCTCACTGTCTGCCTCATCGCGCAGTTCGATGCGGTCGCCCACTAGCTTGTCCGTCCATGCACGCAGCGCCTTGAGTTCGTCGGCGTCGTATGCCTTCTTCTGGATCATGTCCGCAAGGAGTTTCATGTCCAGCCGGGTGATTTCCAGACCGAAGGCCTTGCGGGTGGGAATGATGTGCCCCAGCGCGGTCTCCATGCCCATGCTGTCATGGCCGAAGACCACCACACGACGGCCCTGCAGGCCCACCCTGGTCACCGCCGCGTAGCACCAGTCCACGAGAGCATCCGCGGTGGCCGGGGTCATCTCAGGGTTCATCCCGGTGTCCGCCCAGGTGCCCACGTTGATGTGCGCCATCTTGCCGTACTGCGCCAGCGCGCCGTTGATCGCGTGGGTGAACACGACGCCGGGCTTCGGTCCGCTGTTGCCGCAGGTGAGGTTGAGAGGTGTGTCTTTCGGAAACTGGGACAGGAGCGAAATCACAGTCAGTTGCGGGAAAGCCCAAGTGTCCGGAACGCAGACCAGGATGTCCACGCCCGCGTCCTTGAACTGTCTGGCCAGCATGTCCGCCTCTCTCTCGCCATCCACGAGGATCGGCGAGTAGACCACGCGCACCGGTTCGCCTGAGGGTAGCTTCACGCGGTCGGCGATGATGTTCGCGGTCATCTCGATGATGTTCTTGCAGCGCTCCCGGGATTCCGCATCGATCCGGGGATCGCTGGTGGCCCAGACGCCGATGCACGGGGCCTTCGGGTCAGCGGCCTGGGACTCGGACAGTCTCGTTGCAGCCATTGTGTGACTCTCCTTTATTGGTTGGCATTTCGCCTGGACTTGTCAGAGAACAACGGGAAACGATGCAGTGGTATTCGCCCAGCTGTCAGGCTTTCCTTCCCGGACCGGGAGTGGGGTACAGCCACCGAACTCGGACACAGAGAGAGTTTGGATGCTTTTCCCACGACTTCCATGCATGAAATGCGGGCGTCATGCAACCTGCAGAACGCCACACCCGACGGCAACAAACGATGGCGTCCGTTTCGCCCCCCGTCACGTCTCGATCGCCACCAGGAATTCCTTGTTCCCGCCTTTGCTGCCCAGCAGAGGTGACTCGACGGCTTCGCTCACCTCAAACCCCAGACCTCGCAGTTCATCCATAACCCGCGCCACAACTTCCTCCACAAGCTCAGTCCGCACTTTTCCCCGGATGCGCTCCTTTTCCGTCGCCTCGTAATGCGGCTTGATGAGGCTGATGATCCGCCCCCCCGGCTTGAGGAGCTCCGCGGCCTTCGGGATGACCACCCCCTGCCTGGTCCAGCCCACATCCACAGTCACAAGGTCCACGGCCTCGGGGAGTTGAACATACAAGGCATTGGTGCGCTCCAGCACCACGACGCGGGAATCATTGCGCAGGTTCCAGTCGAGAATGTTCTTGCTTGTGTCAACGGAATACACACGGGCCGCGCCATACTCCAGCAGGCAATGGGTGAAGCCGCCCGTATGGCAGCCGAGGTCGGCGCACACAAGGCCTGCGGGACTGATGCCGAAATGCTCCAGCGCGAAAGCGAGTTTCTCGCCGGCGCGGCTCACGAACCGGCGCGGCTGTGTCATCGGTCAGTCATCTTCCCACGCCTCCGGGTTGTGGGCGTGCAGCATCACGTTGCGCGGGCCTGCGGCCAAGGTGGGTCTGCGGCCCAGTGTCACGTCTGCTGCACCATTGTACCCTCGGGCCGCGAAGCACTCAACCGCGCCCTTGCGGGCTGCAGCGCCTTGGGTACAGGCACCCACCTCCCGGTTCGACCGAGAGTCGACGTCTGCTTTGAGGCCCCGGAGGGGCCGTCCGCTTATAGCCAGGAGCGAAAGCCCCTGGAACAGGGCGAACCACGTTCCCGAAAAGCCTCTGAATGGGGCGGCAGAAGACAGGAGCGCGCGGGCCGGCACTTTCGCTCGCCCGGTCATCTCATGCTTTGACGGACCGCAACAACCCTAGACAAGGGAAGGCGATCAGAATGCACCCGGACAGTTTGATTTTCGGCCTCGCCATCGTCTCAGCTCTGCTCATCACCGGCACCGCCGCGGCGCAGGAAGGGCCGGGACTTGTGCTCCATGTTTCTCGCGCGGGCAATGACGCCTGGTCCGGCACTCTCCCCGAACCCAGTGCCGACGGGACCGATGGCCCCTTGGCAACCCTGGAACGCGCTCGCGACAGGATTCGCGAGATCAAGGCCGCAGCCGGCCTTCCTGCTGGCGGCATTGTAGTGGAGATCGCCGGCGGCGCCTACGAGCGCGCGGCGACCTTCGAGCTCGGAGCCGAAGACAGCGGCACCCCGGAGAGGCCTATCATATACCGCGGCAGGCCGGGAGATGAGGTGCGCCTTCTGGGCGGCCGGGTCATCACCGGTTGGCAACCCGTGACTGATCCTGCGGTCCTGTCACGCCTGGATGAGTCCGCGCGCGGCAATGTCTGGCAGGCCGACCTCAAGGCCCTTGGCGTCACTGACTTTGGCGAGATGCAGGCCGGGCAGTCCTGGGGTGCGTCAAACCCCGGTCTCGAGGTCTTCTTCCGCAATGAGCCGATGACCCTTGCCCGCTGGCCGAACCAGGGCTGGATCACCATCCCCCAGGTCTTCGGCGAGCGCCCCCAGGACATCCGCGGCACCAAGGGCTTCATGGACGGGATCTTCAGCTACGAAGACGACCGGCCTGCGCGCTGGGTGGGCGAGAAGGACATCATGCTCCACGGCTACTGGTTCTGGGACTGGGCGGACCAGCGCCTGAAGGTGCAGACCATCGACACCGAGCAGAAGCGCATCACCCTGGAGCCCAAACCCCAGCACGGCTTCGGTTTCCGCAAGGGGATGTACTACTACGCGTACAATCTCCTGCCCGAACTGGACCGACCGGGCGAGTGGTACCTGGATCGCGATTCCGGTATCCTCTACTTCTGGCCGCCTTCATCGCTTGACGAGGGTGAAGTGATGATCTCCGTTCTGCCCACGCTGGTGAAAATGACGGACGTCTCCCACGTGACCCTCAACGGCCTGTCCTTCGAATGCACCCGAGGCACGGCGCTCACCCTGTCCAACGTGACGGGCGTGCGCGTGGAACGATCGATCGTGCGCAATACCGGGGCCTGGGGCATCAGCCTCAGCGGCAAGGACAGCGGGGTGGTGGGCTGCGACCTGTATAACCTCGCTGACGGCGGGGTCAGCGTCTCAGGCGGAGACCGCCGGACTCTCACCCCCGCGGGGTTGTACGTGGACAACTGCCACTTCTACCGGTTCGGCCGATGGAACCCCATTTGCAAGCCGGGTGTCAATGTGAGCGGGGTGGGCAACCGGGTCACCCACAATCTGTTCAACGACGCGCCGCACATGGCCATCATGTGGAGCGGCAACGACCACCTGTTTGAATTCAACGAGTTCCACAGCGTGGTGCGGGAATCCAACGATGCCGGGGTCATGTACGCGGGCTACAACCCCGCCATGCGCGGCCACATGATCCGGTACAACTATTTCCACCACATATACGGGTTCCAGAGCAAGGGCTGCAACGGCGTCTACCTCGATGACATGTTCTGTTCGGCCACCATCTACGGGAACATCTTCTACCAGGTGCCCCGGGCGGCGTTCATCGGCGGCGGGCATGACAACGTAGTGGAAAACAACATTTTTGTGGACTGCAAACCCGCGCTTCACGTGGACGCGCGGATGATGGGCTGGGCATCGGGTTCGGTTGAAACGATGAAAAAGCGCCTGGAGGAAGTGCCCTACACCGAAGAGCCCTGGCGCAGCAAATACCCGCAACTGCTCACATATCTCGAGGGCAACTATGCCGAGCCGCGCGGGAATATCGTCGCGCGCAACATCTGCTGGCTGGGCAGCTTCGATTCCATCGAAGGTAAGGCCAGACCCGGTGTGAAGCTGGAAGACAACCTGGTGGGTGTGGACCCGCACTTCGTGGACGTCGAGAACCTTGATTTCCGCCTCCGTGAGGATTCACCGGCCTGGAAGATCGGTTTCAAACCGATTCCGGTGGAGCAGATCGGCCTTTACGAGGACGCCAACCGCGTGACCTGGCCAGTGACAACCCAGGTGCGTTATCCTGACCCACCGCCGGCCAAAACCGTCATTCCCGAGCAGCCACGCCCCTTGTTCCGGGTGACGCGCACCGCGGCTGTGGTGACTATCGACGGTGAACTCACGCCGCAAGAATGGGCCGGGCTCGATCCGGCGAAGGGGATTGTACTCGCCCAGGGCCTACAGCAGGAACCGGTGAAGCCCGTCAGCCGTGCGTGGGTCTTCCACGACGGCGCGAACCTCCTGGTGGCCGTGGACAACGACGTTGACCCAGCTCAGCCGCTGAAACCCGGCGACCAGTGGGGCCGCGATGATGCGGTGGAACTCGCCTTCAGGGACTCCGAACGCAAGCCCGGGGCGCCGATCCTGATCCTGCGCGGCTATCCCTCGGGTGGCTTCGCCAGCAGCGATGAAGCGGGCGCGCCACCGGACCTCGTGAAGCGCGCAGCAGAGGGAGTTCAGTACGCGGCGAAAATCGTGTCGCCGGGGCGCTGGACGGCGGAGTGGAAGATCCCGCTGGCCTCGCTGGGACTGGACCCGACGGAGAGCTTCCGGGTGGCTTTCAGTCTCACCGCACGCAAGACCGCGGGCCCGGATTGGGTTCTCTGGCACGGTACGAAAGCCGCCACCTGGCAAGCGGACCAAGGTGGTATACTCGAGTTCTTGCCCTGAGCCTGCGGGGCTGTAGACCGAGACATACGGGAGGGGTCTGGCGTGAACAACTCGCGAGGGTGGCTGTTCACATTGGCACTTGCTGCCGTTACGGCGACGGCCGGAGCGGACACCTGCGTACCTCCGGGGGCGGGTTTCAGTTTCGATGTCGACGGGAACTGGACGATGAAGCAGGCGGACCAGACTTACTTCTGGGAATCCGAAGATCCCGGAAGAGCCGGCCTCATTCTGTCGGTGACTCCGGTCCCACTGGACGGCTCGAAGGCTCTCGGGCCGCAGGTCATCGAGCGAGTGAAGGCAATGCCCGAAATGTTCGCCCAAGCCTCCAACTTCTCCACGATGCAAGTGCCAGTGGCAGGTGTTCCGCGGGTCGGCGTGGCCTTCCGATATGTGCTCGGTGGGCGCGCGCAGGTTGCCAGGATGGTGGTGATCCCATCCAGGGAACGCCACTGGGTGCTGAACGTAGACGGTCCCGCGGACATGCCTGGCCTGGAGCAGTTCACGCTCCGGTTGCTGGCAACACTGCGCGAGATTTCTGAACTTCCTGCGGAGAGCGGGGCGTGGCAGGTCATCGACCACCCGCGCGGCCCCGGCTTGCTGATTTTCGAGAAGCGCCAGGGCGGCGGCCAAGTGGAGGTATTGGCATTCGCCCCGGGAAACGCCCGGGCACGCCGCCTTCTGCGGGAACGTCTGAAGCCGGCACAGGACCCCAGTTTCCGCCTGATACAGTGGAATGCTGCCGCGGACGACACTCTCGCCACTTGCTCTTACACCATTCAGGTGGACGGAACTGCCATGCAAGGCGAGGCTCTGGTGTCCCTCGGTGAGCAGTCCGGCACATTCGTGAACATGCTGGCTCCACAGTGGGAGTTTGGCGCGCTGGCTCCGCGGATGAAAGCCCTGCTGCGTGAGGCCTGTGCGCCTCGCCGAGCCGGACTTGACGAAGTATCCAACATCCCCCTGCAGCGCCAGAAGAACATCGATGGGACAGCGTGGATGTCGGTCCCGGCTGGATGGCGTGTCGAAGGTACTGGCGGGAGCGTTGCGACCAAGGGACGCGAGGGTGTTCTGCTGGTGGGCAACTACGGAACGATGATCTCTACGGCTGCCGCCGGCCAGATGGCTGCTCTAGGCCTGGACCTCGAAGCTCGGGGCTTCATGATCGGCGATTTCGCGCCGGCGCAATATGCCTTGCCGGTAATCCTGCCGGCCATCGCGCGCCGGTCGGGGGAAGCAATCACCGACGTCCGAGTTCTCGAAGCAGCTCCGCTGCCCGGCTCCCCCGGTTACTGGCGAGTGCTCGCTTCCTATGTCTGGCAGGTTCCCGGACAGCCGGCGTCGCAAATGGAGGGCATCGCCTTCATCAGTACTACGAACACGGGCGACAACTGGATGTTTACCCTGACCTTCCTGACCTGGCCGGCCGGCTCCGACCGAGTCGGGCTGCCATTGCTGGCCCGGATGTACGCCACATACGGGGTCTCACAGAATCTTCTGGATGCCCGCATCGCCCACGCGCTCGCCAGTCAGGAGGAGTGCCGCCGGATCATAGACGAGGTCATCAAGGAGCGCAATGCCGCATCGGAGAGCGCAGCCAAGAAGTGGGACCGGTATATCCGGGGAACCGAGCCCCTCCGCGACGAAGATACGGGCGAAATACGGGACGTGTCCAGTCTCGAGGACATCATGCGCTGGGCCGAAGACAACCCGACACTTCGCGAATTGAACACGCTGACCGAGGAACAGTGGCGACACGAGTTGCCCTGATGGCCTCATGCCGGGGAGACGACGAAAACAGAAGCACGGGATGTTGTGTAGCACATTGCGGGAGACCGAGAGCGAAATGCGCATTGCTGCTGTCGCTGTTGTGTTTGGCGTCTTGATGATGTCAGTCGGTATATGCGAGGAAGCGAGAACCGCGAACACCATCCCGAGCGCTGCGACCACTTCGGAATCGCCAGTCGCCCCGGGGCAGACTTCCGAAGCCGCACCGGCGGCGGAAGAAGGCCCGAGTCTCGAGGACCAGAAGAAGAGTCTCGCGGAGGCCAAGGCGCTCTTCGCCAAGAAGCAGTATCGTGATGCCATCACCTTGTTGCGACCACTGGCATCTACGGGCCACCAGGAGGTCCGTTGGGACGCCCGGTTCCAGTTGGGCCGCAGCTACCTTGAGCTGAGGCAGTATGATGATGCGATCCGCCAGTTCAAGGCGGTCGCCGAGCATGGCGAGGCCCTTGCAGCCCAGGGGCACTACTGGCTGGGGCACACCTATATGCGCAGACGCCGGAACGCTTCGGCCCGCGGGTGCTTCGCCGACGCCATGTGCGTCGCTCCTGAGGATTTGAAGGACGACTGCCTGTACTACATCGGTTATACGCGCTACATCGACCGGCACTACGCGGCCGCTGTGACTGTCTTCAAGCGTCTCCTGAACGAGTACCCGAAAAGCGGGTTGGCCAAGCAGGGCGAGCGGTTCCTGAAGCTGTCCCAGGAACGTCTCGCGAAGGCGCGAAAGGCCGAGCTTCTGTGGACCGCCAATGTTGGCCTTGCCTCTACAAGCGAGCAAATCCGTTTCGACGAACCGATGGAGCTTGGATTGGGGGCGGATGCCCGCATCGGCGCACAGTTGAAGTGGGAGCCCCGTGACGGCTTTCAAGTCAGCGCCCGAGCCTTCGGCACCCGCACCAGCTATCTGACTGGTGACCTGGACGACAGACAGGGCCTGGTTGCCGGCCTGTCCTTCACCCACGACCTCGGCGATACCCGATCCATTGGCTGGGGGTTGTCATACACGGAGAACCAGCGGGTCGACATCGTCACTAGCGACAGCAGCACATTCGGCCTCTACGGTACCTTCAGCATACCGGTAACCGACACAGGACGGCTCAGCGCATACGCGAACTGGAGCAAGCTCAAGTACTACAGTGCGGCTTCCAGCGGCGACACCGTCACCTACTCCCTGTCCTACGGCGACCAGCTATCGTCGAGCTTCAGGTATGGTCTGGGCGCATCGTACACGGACAGCAGCGTAACAGCGGCGTACCTGTCCTATTCAGGACCCACTTTCAGCCTCAGTGGGACCAAGCGGCTCAGCAAGCGGCGCTCGCTGGGCGCCGGCGCAACGTACACCGCCCGCAATTTCGATGCCGCCGCACCTCGCCAGACTATCCCGCGCGCAGATCGACAACGGACGTACTATGCGGAATACTCCCAACAGGTGACCGACAAGGTAACCATCACTGTGGGCTGGCGCGAAACGAATCGAAGCTCAACCCAGGCCAGCCTGAACCGCTCGGACCCATCGTGGTACATTCGCACAACCAGGCTCCTGGATCTGCAGTTCTGAGGGAGCGAAACCGGTCAACAGGCATCCGAGCTTGCGCCCTGTCCGGGTTCGGTGTCTCTGCCCTGTCTCGCACCTTGGGGCACTCCAGGGGTCCCTGTCTATCCCCCGCCGGCACAGAAGTCCCGATACACTTCCAGCATGTACTCGTAGTGCTCAAGCGGCATGCCCGGGAAGATCGTGTTTGAAGTTCCGAAGATGTAACCTCCCCCCGGCGAACCATGCCGCAGGCAGTAGAGGGCGGACTCCCGGATCGCTTCCAGCGGGCCGTCCTGAAGCAGATTGCACTGGACATTGCCCATCAGCGCCATCTTCCCGTGACACCGGCGCTTGACCTCGGCGATGTCCATCCCCGCCATGGGGTCCACCGACTGAAAGCACGCCGCCCCCAAAGACAGGTAGTCGTCCAGCACGTCCATGATGTTCCCGTCTGTATGCACGAAGGGGATCACGCCCAGGGAGCGAATATGCGCCACTTGCTCCGCGAGATAGGGGATGCACAGGTCGCGGAACTGCGCCGGCGAGATAAAAGTGCCGGAGTTGAAGGCCACGTCGTTGACCACGTGGATGAAGTCGGCCCCCGCTTCGGCCAACTCATTGAACTTCGCGATGGCCGTCTCATGCCGGGCACGGGCCTCGTGGTGCAGTGCGTCGGGGTTCTCCACTAGATCTACCGAGAACTGCACCCAGTCATCGATGGACTCGATGGACCAGATGCTCCGTCCGACAATGCTCCCGATGAGGATGTCATCGCCGAAGGTTTTTTTCGCGGCAACCACGCCGTCCGGGTCACTCCAGGGCCAGAACACCGCCAATGCATCCCAATGGTAGCGCTCCACGATCTTCTCGTAGATCGCCATGCACTGGGCGATCCTGGCGTCTTTCTCTCGGCGGCTGACGCCGGCCCAACCGCGGCGATCCGGGAACTGCATCCCGAAAGCCTCGCGCTCCAGTTCGAACATGACTTCGAAGTGCGGCGGCCTGTCGGGTTCCTCGAAAGCCAGTGCTTTGAGCATCCGCTGCTTACCGGTCATGCCACCATACTCCTTGCGGGTGAAGAGCGAGGATCGCGTCGGCCCACAGGCGCGCCATGAGTTCCATCCCGGCGGCGTTCGGATGCACCGGGTCCGTCCCGTACAGGCGCTCGCGCTCGGTCGCGTATGCAGCGAAGAAGTCCGGTCCGCGCTGCACTGCATGCTTCGCAATGAGCAGGTCGATCTCGCTGATATACGCGCGGAGGACTGGCTCTGCGCCCTGAGCGTAATCGTAACTGGGCCGCGCGATGAAGATGCAGTCCTTGCGGGCGCCGTACTCCTGCATGAGCGTGATAACGATCTGCTCCATGTTCGCCGCGTACTCCCCGGGCGGCACCTGGTGCCGCTCATCGTTGACCCCGAGATGGATGAGCCACACCTGCGGCTGTAACTGCTTCATGCGCGCCCGCCAGCCCGCGTCCTCCCGCATCATCTTCAGATACGCGCCGCTGGTGAGACCACCCCAGCCCTCGTTGGCGATGAACACAGGACATTGCCAACTCTCCGCCAGCAGGTTGTTCAGATCGGTCATCCAGCTCTGAAAGCAGTTCACCGAAGGCTTGTGGTGCCAGGTGGTGGGCGAGAACTGGGGGAAGTTGCGGCCGTCGCGAGACACGGCTTCGGGTGGGAACAAGTCCGCGCGCAAGTCCAGCGGCTCGCGGAAGAAGCCGTGGCCGTGGTAGCCCTCGGTGATGCTGTCGCCCAGAGCGGCGATGATTGTGCCCACGCCCACCGGACCAACTGTGAGACTGCCTGCGGGGATCCCAGCCGCGCCCGGTGATGCCACGCGCACCGAGTACTCCCCGAATGGCAATCCCATAAACCTTACACGGCGGCGATCAGGGGTGACAGTCCTCCGCTCCACGACTTCGCCTTCCAGGACCAGGCACACCTGCGCCGACGGGACGCCGTTGCCAGCGAACTCCGTCTGCACCCGTATCTCGTGGGAAGACTGGATGTGTGGGATCGTGTACGAGCCCTTGATGTCGTCGATGGTGAGAAGGACGGGCGCGGAAAGCGTCTCACCCGGCTGCGGCACAGTGAGGACGATCGCGGGATGGCCTGCGTCTGCGACGGGAACGTTCAGGATCATGGCAAGGAACCCGAAAGCGAGCGCGGAAACAAGGCGCTGAGTCATTTTCGCATCCCCTACGAGTGCGGTGGCGCGCGCAACGATTTCCATGATCGTAGCGGACTGACCTTCAGCGCCCCGTTACACGATCAACTGCCTTTGCCGCTCCGGGTCGGCCTTCTCGCGGTCTGGCGTCAGAGCCGTGCAAGCACCTGTTTGAGCAGGTCCTCCTCCTCATGCAGCTTGGTCTTCCACTCGCGCTTCTCGGTCTTGACGATCTCCTCGCGCAACTCGCCCAGGTAGACCTCCAGCGCGTGGCGCACCGCATCGCGTTCCTGATCGCTCAACGTCAGTTCCATGGTCAGTCACCACCCCATCCCATTGTTGCCGGTCGGTTCCGGCACGGCTCCATAGTGGTAGATACCCAGAAGCCAGGGCTCGCATGCACATTGGTTTCCGGGAGCACCGCCGGACGTGCGGAAGATCTGGATGCCATACGAACAGGTGCACCAGTACCAGTATGCCGACGCGGACGGTGTGATGCACGTCTTGTATGCCAGTGATGAGGCCCGCACGAGGGCGCACCTGGAGACCGCGGCCGAGCTTGGCATGTCCGCCATCGCCTTCTGGCATTTCGGCGCGGTCGCGCCGGAGTCGTGGAACGTCGTCAACGACTGGCTGAAGGTGCAGTAGCGGACCATACGCGAAAGGACCGATGGCGTCTGTGGCGAATAGTGTTGTATCAGCGAAACGCAAAGCTGATCGGGGACGGCAGACAGACTGCGGCTCGCGACAAAGGGGACTGGCGATGGACGAAGCTCCGGTCAACCTCCTGCTGATCGAGGATGATCCCGACGACGCGTTCCTGCTGGAGAAGATGCTCTCTGAGGCCGCGAAGGGCGAGTTCGCGCTGGCCCATGCGACAAGGCTTGCCCAGGGCCTGGAGCATCTCAAAACCCGGGGCGCAGACGTTGTCCTGCTGGACCTGTCCCTTCCCGACAGTCAGGGTCTGGAGACTTTCAGGGAAGTCCACCAGCTTCACGAGGGCGTTCCAGTGGTGGTGCTTACAGGTCTCGACGACCACACCATGGCCCTCCGGGCCGTGCAGGAGGGCGCCCAGGACTACCTCGTAAAGGGCGAAGTGGACGGCCATGCGCTGGTGCGCTCCCTGCGTTACGCCATCGAGCGGCAGCGCAGCACTTACTACCAGGCGGTTCTCGCGGAACGCGAGCGCTTCGACGCCGCAATCTCGCAGATGAGTGACGGGATTGTGGTCACCGATGCCCGATGGCGCATCACCAGCACCAATCGCGCCGCACGTCTGCTGATCAATCTGCCCGAGCAGGGATGGGAGGGCACCAGTCTCCAGGATGCGCTTGCGCCTTTCACTCTGTTGCCCCCTTTCGCCGAGATCATGGCCGGCAAAGAGGCTGTCGCAGCCTTCGAGATCGCGCGGGAGGATACTCATCCGCCCTTGTATGTGGACGCCCGGCTTACACGACTGAAGGATGCCGAGGGAAATCTGTCCAGCACTGTTCTTATGCTGCGCGACACCACCGACGAGAAGCTTGCGCGCCATGTGCAGGCCAGTTTTTTCTCTCTGGTCCCTCACAAACTGCGGACGCCACTGGCAGTCCTGGGCGGGTACCTCGAGCTCTGCCGGCACCTCCCCGCCGACAAGATCGCCCGGGATTGGTCCCACATTCTTGACGTCTGCGAGAAGGAACTGGAGCAGGTCACAGACATCGTCCAGAAGTTGCTGGACTTCAAGGCCCTGACCACCTCGCAGATGCGCACCGAACTGCGGCAGGCCAGGGTCTGCGATGCCGTGGAGTCTGCGATCAGCGATGTGCGGCGACGTCACGTTGCCGCGAATCTGGAACTCACCGTGGACATCCGGCCGGGCGCGGAAAACGTTGACGCAACCAGGGAACACATGACTTTCGTGGTCCAGCAACTGCTGGATAATGCGGTGAAATTCGGGGACAAAGACCCGGTCGTCGTCACCATCACGGCCACGCCCGAAGAAGATGGCGGAGTGTGTATTTCGGTGGCGGACAATGGGCCGGGGATCCCTCACGAATACCACGACCGCATCTTCGAGGGGTTCGTGCAGATCGAGGACCGGGTAACCGGGCAGGTGCCCGGTCTTGGGGTCGGCCTGCGCATGGCCCGAGAAGTCGTAGAGGCCTACGGTGGCAGCATTTCGCTCCAATCGGCGATCGGCGAGGGGAGCACGTTCTCCTTCGTCCTGCCGGCGAAGAGAGAAACAGAGGGCATGTCGATCCCCGACCGGCCTAATGGGATGGCGCCCGAACCGTAGGCCACACAACCCGTGCCAATCCGCCGTCAACCATTGGAGTTGCGCATGCTGTCGCTGCAAATGATCACGCAAGCCCGGAGCCGGGTCGCTCCGGTCGTCAGATGCACCCCGGTTCTCGACATCCACGCCTCTTGCCGCCGCGTTGCGCTCAAACTCGAGAACCTCCAGCGCACCGGGGCCTTCAAGATCCGCGGGGCCACCAACTGTATCGCGCTGCTGGAACCGGGAGAGCGCGCCCGCGGCGTGATCGCGGCATCCGCCGGCAATCATGCCCAAGGCGTTGCGGCTGCTGCTTCAGCGGCTGGGGTCGAAGCCACCATCGTCATGCCCCGCAATACCCCGATCCTCAAGGTTGACCGCACCCGCACCCTTGGCGCCCGCGTGATCCTTGAGGGAGACGATTTCGACCAGGCCAACACCCATGCCCGCGAGCTGTGCGCCGAGAAGGGCCTGGTATTCGTGCACCCCTTCGCGGATGAACGTGTCATTGCAGGCCAGGGAACCATTGGGCTCGAATTGCTGGAGCAGGTCCCGGACATGAGCAGCGTCATTGTGCCCGTAGGCGGGGGAGGGCTCATCGCCGGCATCGGCTGCGCGATCAAGGAATCCGCGCCGCAAGTCAAGGTCTTCGGCGTGCAGAGTGCACTGGCGCCTGCGATGACCTGTTCCTTCGAAGCGGGACACGCGACCCCGGCGCCGGTGAGCCCCACCATCGCCGACGGCATCGCAGTAGGCAAGCCCGAGGAACTCAACTGCGAGTTGCTGCGGCGCTACGTGGATGACATGGTCACGGTCACCGACGCGGAAATCGCCACCGCGATTCTGCGGTTCATTGAGGATGACAAGCTGGTGGTTGAAGGCGCCGGGGCGGCGACCCGACCGGCCCTCGAGGCATTAGGAGATGCGGTCGGGGATCGCCCGGTGCTCATCTTGAGCGGCGGCAACGTGGACATCACCACCCTCGGGGCGGTGATCGACCGAGGGCTTGCGGAAGCTGGCCGATCCGTGCGGCTCTTGGTGGATCTGCCCGACATCCCGGGCGCGCTCGCAGGTCTTGCCGCGGCGGTGAGCGAGAGCCGCGCGAACATTATCGAGATACTCCACAACCGGCTCACGGGCGAACTGGAACTGGGGAAAGCCGAGGTCGAAATGGTCCTGAGCACCCGCGGCCCGGAACACGTAGCCGAGATTCTCCAGTCTTTGCGCGCGAAAGGCTACAACGCCCGGAGGCACGAACATCCCCGGGCGTCTGAGGACTGTTGATAGGCTGGCCGCCGCTACCAACTTGCCCTTGGCAGGCTACCGGCGCTTCACCGTGAAGAACGTGCCCACGATGCCGGCCTGAGTGTTTCCGTCCGGGGCCAGCGCGCGCCGGTCGTACACCACGAGCAGCGTCCCCGGACTGACCTCCTCGACCGAGTTGTAGTTGGTGCTCGCGCCACGGTGGAAGCAGAAGTGCCCTGTCCAGGTTCTCCCGTCGTCCAGGCTGAAAGCCAGCCAGTTGTCCGGGCGACCGTAGGTGACCACCAGCGTGCCGTCTGCCATGCGGCATGCGTTAGGCCACACTCCCCGATCCGCGATGGGGCGTGGCTCGGACCAGGTCTTGCCATTGTCGCGAGAGCTTGCCAGATACAGCGGGGTGAACTTGGTGGGGCCCCCGCTGCCACCGGTGCGCATGAAACAGTGGATCTCCCCGTCGGGCATCTTCAGCAGGTCCGCCTCGCAGAAACTCTCCAGGCCGATCTCCGGATTGTAGGCCACTGTTGACAGCAGGTCCCAGTTCTTCCCCCGATCAGTGGAGCGCATCACGAAGGTGCGGTACTTGTACATCTTCCATTCCGGCGGGAAGCTGGGGCACAGCACGGTGTCGGTCTTGAAGTACCCGTACATGGCAGCGACCAATGAGCCATCATCCGCCTCGATAATGGCGTGGTCTGCCACTGGTCCCTCGAAGGCCGAGCCATCGTCGCCTGTGCCCCCCGTGCCTTCGGGGATGTTCATCGTCGCGGTCTCGCTCCGGAAGGTCTTGCCGCCATCGGTGGAGCGCGTCAGGCCGATGGAGAAAACGCCGTCAGTCACCTTCTTTGACTTGAATCCAAGGCCAATGATCTCACCGTCGGCGCATTCCACCATCCCCGTGCCCACATTGTGCGGGCCCTTGGCCCACGTCTTCCCATTGTCGGAAGACCACTGGCTCCCGACTCCCAGCCTGCCGTCGCGGAACCTGAAGAGGCTCTGGTAGATCGCGCCAGGCACGATCTCCACGGTTTCGCCCACCCTGACGTCGAGGCCCTCGACGGTGGGATTGTCGGGCATCGCCGGGCCTGAACGCTCAGGCTTTCCAGCCTGGTAGCGCACCCACTGCCAGATCGCCGTTCCTGTCGCCGCCGATGCGGCTGCCCCGAAAGAGCACTGGTTGCGCTTGGCGTGGGCAGGTTTCGTGAACTTGCCCGTACCGTCGATCACCAGCTTGTCATCCGCGTAGACCTTCGCGTCCTCACCCTTCACTTCGAGGCGGATCGTGTGGAAATCATCCGCACCATTGAAGGATGCTGAGAGGCCGCAGTGAGACAGCAGGAGCCGATCTGGGTAGATGGTGACGGATTCCTCATGTACCCCGTCGGCCGCCATCATGCAGACGCCCCACGGGCTGGAGCACGAGATGACCTTCACGCGAGCCTCAATCGCCGCTCCCTTCGCGGCGTCGGCCTCCCAGTTGAGAATGTACGAGCGCCCGCTGCCGTTTTCCGTCGACTCATCGGCAATGAGAAGTCCCTCATCGGTGAGCTCCGACCGGGTCCCCTCCCCAATCCAGGCGGTGGAATCCACGTCCCAGGCGCCCTTCTCGTAGAACGTCCGCCACGGCCCCTCGAGATCGCCGCAGGCCGTGTGAAGCGCGAGAATGAGCAACAGTGCGGCTATCAATAGTGGCGGTTGCATGGGTCCGGTTCCTCCAGACAGATCGCGGGCGAATCCCCGGCTTTCTGCGGCATGCCGGGACGTGCCGCGGTGCTACCGTGTGGCTTCCCGTTCGCCGACCCATCCCAGACTTGCTTCTTGGACCTCAACAGCGTGCCGGTCGGCGAAATGCTCCGGATACAAGAAGGCCCCGAGGCAGACGTTCACAGAGCGTATGTTCTCTGGTCGCAGGCGGTCACCCTCGCCGCCGCGTCCGGGTGCGTTGGGGTTCCAGTGGCCGAAATACCGAAGCTCGCTGAAGGGGATCTTGATCTCCTGCCAACTACGGTCCAGTTTCACTTCGGTTCCCCAGGGCGCACCGTCTTTCTCGATCACGACGAACTCCACCGCGTTGGTGTTGGGTCTGCCCGCGCGGGCCTTGAGGATCACGCAGTCGGTCTTCGCAGCTTCGTCCTGCCAGAGACTGAAGGCATCTTGAACCGGCAGCCTGTACGAGACGCAGTCCGGCTCGGGCTTGAAGCCATCCACATCCACCCGGAAGGCATTGACGCCCCGGTCCATTCCGGGAACGCTGCTGCCCGAGCGTCCGGCCCCCCACAGGTGCACATGCCGGTCCGCCGGGCGAACCAGCAGAATCGGGTCGGTCCGAGCATCCACCTCCAGCGTCCAGGTGGGGCTCGCCTTGCGCAGTTCGACTCGCTCGACCTCCACCCAGTGGGGCAGGTCCTTCGCATGCGGGAATAGCCAGGTGCCGAAGATCACCGACACTTCCCTGAGCTTTGACAGGTCTGGAGCGCCGGCTGTGGTAGACCACATCGGCTTCAGCTTCTCCAGGGCGACCACCGTCTCGCCCCAGCTCTCGCCAAGGGGCACATTGTACCCGAAGGCATTCCCGTCGACCTGCACCAGGGTGATCTCGACGGCAGTGGTATCCGGGCCACCGCGTGCGATGAACGCCACAGCGTCATACGCCGCCGGATTCCCGGGCGCAGTCACCGGCCAGCGGATTCCGGCGCAACTGGGCGGTTCGGCGAAAGCATCGGCCTCGATGCGCAGCGCCGTGCTGTTGTCGGTCGGTCCGGGTACGAAGCCGGCCCGGGCTGACTTGCCCTCGGGCCCGCTGTATGACACCTGCGGCAGCGCGCTGTCAGCGGCCACTTGCATGAGCACTGCGGGTTGCACTCCGGCCTCATCCACTCGTGCGCCGGGCTTGCCTCCGGGGAAGGTCCAGGTCCCATCCCCGGTCACCACTTCCAGGTAATACTCGGTCTTCCCGCCGCGCACGGCCTCACCCGGCACAAGTGCCGCGAACTGATACGCTCTGCCTTCCTGCATTGGTACCGCGGAGAACTCCCGCTCTCCGGGGCCCCTGATCCGCAGGCTGCAGCGTTGAATGTCGGCAGCCGCCACTGAAGCGCGCACATTCCACGGGTAGCCCTCGCGCCACTGTTTCGCCGCCTCAACGAAGGCCGCCGGAGGCAGGTCGGAGGACGGCGGAGCGAGGAAGTCGCCCCGCGGGGTGGTCAGGATTTCCGTCATCCCCCGGGTGAGGACATACTCGCCGGGCGTCACACGGAAAGCGCCGTTGCGGGCCTCTCGTACTCCCCCGCCGTCAACACTTGTCACCTGGAACTCCTCGCCCAGTTCGGGGATCCGCACCCTCATCTCTCGCTCCTGCCACAGGATGCGGGTCTTTTCATTGCCACCACCGCTGTACGGGTCGGCGACCATCACCGCGTCGGGATAGACCTGCAGCCGCCAGTAGTTCCGGTCCTCGCGGTCCAGGAAGTACGCCCCAGTTCCCCCATACTTCACGATGGCCGACGAGCCGCAGCCCCAGACCCGCTGGAGCTTCTCGGGAGCTGGCGGCACACTGGAGGTGTCGTTGGAGTACATGAAGGCGTGCTCAGATACAAGCTCGCTCAGCTCTTCCTCCCAACTCACCCGGAAGTCGCCGAAGCGGTTGCTGGCCGGGTAATCCCCGAAACGCGACAGCCGCGGAATGCGCCGGAATGCCTCGGCGGCGATGGCGAAGCTGATGGCCTTCGCGGGGGTGTAGCACAGGTTCAGATAGTGAGTCTGCCAGTTCTTGTTCCACGCAGCGAGGCACATGGGGTCATACTGAAACTGAGTCGCGATCTGCGCGCCGCCGCTGCGGAACGCTCGGGCCATAGCCGGGTACATGTACGGTTTTTGCACATCCGCGGCGTCGAACTCGTAAACGATCTTCGCCTTGCCTTCCAATGCCGGGTTGCGCATGGCCGCGTAGTCATTGACTGCGGGCAGGTAGTCCCCCGTGAGCATCTGCCCGGCTACAAGCCCCGTAGGATACCAGCCAAAGGTGATTCCGTCCGCCTTGGATGCCCCCACCGCCGTCTCACGACTGCAGAAGAAGCTGTGGAAAACAGGTTTGCGGCAGCCCGTCGACTTGATCGCTTCCACCAGCGAGTTGATGTACTCCACCACCTGCTCATCTGTGGTCCCCGGCGGGTAGATGGGCTCGTTGATGGTCTCGAAACCCACCACGGCCGGGTCGTCGCGGTAGGGAAGCTTACGGAACTGGTTCACATGGTTCACGAACTGGCGCAGGTAATTGCGCTGGACTTCTCGCGCCGTGGGGTCAGTGGTCATCTGGTGCATGGTGTACAGGTCCGAGAACCCGCCGCCGGTGGGGCTGTTCCACCAGGCAATGGGCGTGAGCACCGTGTATATGCCGGCATTCGCGCACTCGCTGATGAGCAGGTCCAGCAGCCGCAGGTGGTGGTTCTCGATGAGGTTGCCCTGGTGGTCGCTGATCTCCCGGTCCCAGCAGTGCAAGCGGATGGCCGTCAGGCCGAGCCTGGCGAAGTGCTTCACATCGTCGCGAATCGCCTGTTCGTGGTCCAGGCCTTTGGCCCTTATCTCAGCGTAGTCAATGGAAAACGGAGGGTAGTAGTTGACGCCGAAAAGCGCCACCTCGCCCGCTCCATCCGCGAACTGAAGCACCCCGTCCCCATTCACGGTGATCTGGTGCAACTCGGGCGCAGCAAGTGCCGGGACGCAGAGCCAGGTAATCAGCGCAGTGAAAGTCGCGAATGCGTTCACGTCAATCCCTCCGGATGGGCGGCACTGGTCGATCCGTCAGTCGGCAGTATTGTTCCGCGCAGGCAGTCGGTGGTCCTGCGGGGTTGAGCTAACCGGTTCGCGGGACCGCGAAGGTTTCTCACCTCCCGCCGTCGAATCCCTGCGCAAACATTTCGGAGGTCCGCTGCACTCATGTCTGACTCGAAGCTGCGCGTTGGCGTCATCGGCGTTGGCTCGTGGGCCAACCGCGTTCACATTCCTCAGGTGCTCTCCCATCCCGGCGCGGAACTGGTGGCCCTGTCAGCTCGCAGCGAAGATAGGCTGCGCAAGGCAGGGGAAGACTTCGGTGTTGAGCGCCTCTTTACGGACTACCGCGCACTGCTGGACATGGACGACCTGGACGCCGTTACCATAAGCTCCACCCACAATGCCCACTACGAGATCGCAAAGGCCGCCCTGGACCGCGGCCTGCATGTCTTCTGCGAGAAGCCGCTGGGCGTGAACTCCGCGCAGACCGGGGAGCTTGCCGACCTCGCCGCCCGAGCCGGCGTGAAGACCATGGTGGCTTTCACCAACCGCTGGGTGCCCGAGGCAATCTACGCCCGGGAACTCATGCGGTCAGGCTTCTGCGGCGAGGTCTTCCATTACAACATCTGCCAGCTTGCCGGGTACGGCATGCCCGGCCGCAACTGGATGTGGCGCGCCGACCCGGACCTCGCAGGTGGCGGCGTCCTGTTCGACCTGGGCTGCCACAATATCGACCTGGCGCTCTGGCTCAACGGCCCGATCCACCGGGTCTGCGCGACCCTGAAGAACACCGCGCCCACCCGCATGAAAGACGGCCAGCCCGCGCCCACGGTGGTGGACGATACCGATGCATTCATCGCCGAGTACGCCAACGGAACCCAGGGCATTTTCCACATCAGTTGGACGGCGCCGGGCGACCGGATCATGCGCCACGAGATCGCGGGCATGGACGGCCGGATTGAGCTGAACCTGTACCATGACGTCTGGCGCAACGCCCTGCGCGGCGTTCGGACCGGCGAGAGCGACCTCGTGCCCATGCCCCCACCCGACGAAATACAGACCAACATCCCGCGCGCCGTTGCCACCGAAGACGAGCGTGCAGCAGCCCGCAAGGTGTTCCTGACCGGGTACTCGAGCCTTGTTCGTGCTTTCATCGACTGCATCATCAATGACACCGATGACGCGCCCAACTTCGCAGACGGTCACGCGACCCAACAGGTCATGGATGCGGTGGTGCAGAGCAGTCGCGAGGGCCGCTGGATGACCATCGGCCAATAGGCATACGGCAGGTGGTTCAACCATGTCTACGCCCCACAATCGCCGCGAGTTCATCCGCCGCGCAGCACTCGGCGCCGCCGGTGCATCCCTCGGGGCAGCGGTGCTCGGGCGTTTCGCCGGGCCCTCCTATGCCCAGACTACCCGGCCCAACGTGCTGTTCATCCTCACCGATGATCAGCGCTTCGATGCCATGAGTTGCGTCGGGAACCCGCCGTGGTTGCGCACGCCGAACATGGACCGCATCCGCAATGAGGGCGCGCTGTTCGCCAACGCTTTCGTCACGACGTCCCTCTGCTCACCCAGCCGCGCCAGTTTCCTCACCGGCTGCTATGCCCACACCCACAATGTGCGCACGAACGAAGTGAACGATCCCGACCCGGCACTCCCAACTTTTCCCATGGTCATGCAGCAGGCGGGGTATCGCACCGGGTTCATCGGCAAGTGGCACATGGCGCCCAAGGCTTCGCCCCGCCCGGGGTTTGACTATTGGCTGAGCTTCCGCGGACAGGGCGAGTACAGCAATCCGAGCCTCAACGAGAACGGCCGCGATTTCCAAGCCGAAGGCTACATGACCGACCTGCTCACCGAATATGCCCTGTCATTCCTGGATGCGCAGAGCGCGCAGCCCTTCTGCCTGGTCCTGTCTCACAAGGCCGTCCACGGCCCCTTCACTCCCGCCGAACGCCACAAGGACCTCTACTCAGGCGAGACATTCGCCGAGCCGCCCAATGCCCGGGACGACTTCGCGGGCAAACCCGAATGGATCCGCGCCGGCATGGTGCGCGGGATCCGGCGGGAAGCCATGCTGGAGAACGCCGATAAGCCTGTACCGGACCGCATCCCACCCACCGACTGGAACCCTCACGTCGAGGGCCGCCTCAACTACTATCGCTCCCTCGCGGCGGTGGATGAGGGCATCGGCCGAGTGCTCGACCTCCTCGAGCGGCAGGGACGTCTGGACAATACGGTGGTCGTTTTCGCGGGCGACAACGGATACTTCCATGGGGAGCACCGGCGGGGCGATAAGCGCCTCATGTATGAGGAATCGCTGCGCATCCCCCTGACGATGCGCTACCCAGCCCTCGTCCAGCCCGGGACAACCATTGACGAGATGGTGCTGAATATCGACCTGGCGCCGACGCTCGAGGAGCTCGCCGGCGCGAGGGTGCCCGACAGCGTGCAAGGGCAGTCCTTCGTGCGGCTACTGCGCGGGCAGCGCGAAGACTGGCGCAGTTCATTCCTCTACGAGTACTTCCAGGAGGGCTGGCTGCCCGGAATCCCCACCATGTTCGGCGTCCGTACTGAGCGCTGGAAGTACATTACGTACCCGAAGATCAACGACATCGACGAGATGTATGACCTCGAAACCGACCCGCACGAGCTGACCAATCTCGCAGAAGACCCGGCGTACGCGGACAAGAAGCAGGAACTCAAGGCTGAACTTGAGCGCCTTCTCAAGGAGACCAACTACCAGGAGATCCCGCGCCCGAAGGTGAACAAGGCGGGCAGCGTGGTTCTCGACTTTGACTTCACACAGGATGCCGGGGGCAGGGTCACAGACAGGTCCGGCAAGGGCAACCACGGGACGGCGCGCGGCGCCCAATTGATCGACCTGGACGGACGCCCAGCGCGCAAGTTCACCGGCGCAGATTCGATCTCTGTGGACCGGTCGGAGAGCATCAATCCTGCTGGGGCACCGCACGCGGTGGAGGCCTGGGCAAAGGCCGAGAAGGATACCGGCGTCATTCTCGCCCGGGGTGGCCAGAGCAACGGTTACGCGCTGTTCCTGAAGGACGGAAAACCCGGTTTCTTCCTGCGCATCGGTGGGGAAGCGATCGTGGTGCGCGGAGCGAATCGGATTGGCGCCGACTGGGTGCACCTGCTGGCGGTGATCACCAGCGATGCCCTGGCGAAGCTCTACGTGGATGGACAGGAAGTGGGTTCGGTGGAACTCGACCGATTCATCCCCGCCGACCCCAACGAGGGTCTGGAAATCGGGATGGACCGCGCCACTCTGGTTGGCGATTACGGCGCGGACAATGGCTTTACGGGGCTGATCCGCCGGGTGCGGGTCTGGGACGGGCACCTGACGCCCGAACAGGTCCGCGCGTGTGCAGCAGAAGGCTGAGATTCTGGGCGTCCCCGGCACAAGCAAACTACCCGCAATCATTGATGATACGGAGGCATACCGATGGCTGACAAGCTGAACCTGACCCGTTCCCTGGAGCTGTGGCAGGAGGCCGTGGACCTCATTCCCGGCGGCTCGCAGACAAACAGCAAGCGGCCGCAGGGCTACGCTCCCGGCGCTTTCCCGATCTACGTGGAGCGCGGCAAAGGCTGCCGCGTCTGGGACGTGGACGGTAACGAGTACATCGACTACATTCTGGCGCTGGGGCCCATCACCCTCGGTTACTGCTACGACCGGGTGGACCAGGCGGTTCGCGAGCAACTGGATAAGGGCATGATCTTCGGCCTGCTGCACCCGGTCGAAGTAGAGGCCGCGCGCCTCATCCGCGAAACCGTCCCGTGCGCGGAAATGGTCCGGTTTCTCAAGGGCGGCAGCGAGGTGACCAGCGCCGCGGCGAGGATCGCCCGGGCATACACTGGTCGGGAACTGATCCTCAACTCCGGATACCGGGGTTGGGGCGACACGTGGACTGCTCAGCATGAGCCCCCAGCAGGCGCCGGAGTCCCCGAATGCCTTCGGGCCATGGTGAAAGGCTTTCCGAGAGATGACCCGGACGCCCTGAAAGACCTCCTCGAGCGGTACAAAGGCAAGGTCGCCGCAGTATTCCTGGACGTGGCGTCAGGCACTGCTGCGCCGAAGGACGTCATCCAGCGCATCCGCGAGCTGTGCGACGAGTTCGGCGTGCTGCTGGCCTTCGATGAAATCGTCACCGGCTTCCGCCTCGCCCCCGGTGGCGGGCAGGAGTACTACGGCGTCACGCCGGACCTCGCCTGTTTCGCCAAGGGCATCGCTAACGGGATGCCCCTGGCCTGCGTCTGCGGCAAGCGTGAGGTCATGCAGATTGCGAAGGATCTTCTCATCAGCGTGACGTATGGTGGCGAATGCCTGTCGCTGGCTGCTGTGACCGCGTGCCTCAAGGAGTACCGCGACCAGCCAGTGCACGAGCACATCTGGACCCAGGGCCAAAGGCTCATGGACGGGATCGCGGACCTCGGGAAGACCCACGGTGTGCCGATCTATTGCACGGGCCTTGCACCCATGTCCCAGCCGGGCTTCCATTACGAGGACGCCGCGCTCAACGCCGACGTCTGGAGCCTGTTCCTGCAGGAGACCGCAAAACGCGGGGTACTGATCCGCCGCGGCGGTTTGCTGTTTGTCACCTACAGCCACAGCGCCGCGGATATCGATGAGACGCTGGCTGCCATCAACGGGGCTCTCGTGGTGATCGCCGAGGCCGTCAAGGATGGCAAGGTCAGGCAGATCCTGCAGGTGGGTGAAGTCGAGGAGGGATTTCGCAGGTTCTAGCCGCGAGCATGACAAGGAATTCGCGAAAGGACGGCGAAAACCTTACTAGCCTTGACCCTTGCTACGGAGGTGACGTCGAATGCGTCGCGGTTTCACACTGATTGAACTGCTTGTTGTTATCGCCATCATCTAATCGCTGAAAAAGTTGGGAGGTCTTGCGTGTTCATAGGGGAATCGTGGGTGTGAGGTGATGGCGTTGCAGCACAAAGACCTTCCCCGCACCCCTTCGCTGTATGACGACGTGATAGGGTCTT